>CAZXHW010000054.1:0-16934 GCA_964639915.1 uncultured Heliomicrobium sp. | reverse complement strand
GAAAGAAATCCCAGAATGAATTGTGTGCGGAGCTGTTCGGCCAGGCTGGAAAATGCCTGATCGAGTTCTTTCAGCGACAAATCGTCAACTTCTTCACTTTGCGTGCCCGGCGTGGCTTTTGGGCGGAAGACATCACCGCCGGTTTCCGCTGCAAACGTTTCCAGCGCGCGTTCGCCAGCCAGGTCGCGCAAATTTTGCGAAAACCCGAAGTTTCCGGTGAAAACCGAATACACGACGGCATCGGCTTGTTGTGTGTTCTTCAGCGCCTCCAGCAAGCCTTTCTGGCTGGTGGTATCACCACCATCAGAAACAATAACGATGACGCGGCGTCCTTTCGTGGCTTTCAGATAATCGGAAGCCAGATAAACGCCATCGTAAAGCGAAGTCGCCCCCGTAGGTTTCAATTGTTTGGTCGCATTCACCAGCGCGGGAATTCGATTGGTGAAATCCTGGACGACTTCGATGTCAGTCGAAACGGCGAAAAGCGCTGCGTGGTCTTGGGGGCGAATCACCCGTTCAAAGAATTTTGCTGCGGCGCGTTTTTCAAAATTGATTTTTTGCGTCACGCTCAAACTGGTGTCGAACAGCATCACCAGATTCAACGGCTGTTCAGCGTCACGCGCAAAATTGGCGATTTCCTGCGGTACACCGTCTTCCAGAATCTCGAAATCTTCAGCCGCCAGGTTCAGCGCACTGGTTGGCGATTTTTTGGAAATAGACGCAACAATTGTGACCAAATCACTATCAATGCGAATGGTGTCTTCTTCGTCTTTTTTCTTTTGCGGCAGGTTTTCAGGAACTCGGATTTTCGGTTGCGGAATGTTGGGCGGAACAATTTCAGGTTTTTGCTTTTTCGGGTCTTGTCCCGGACGACCGCTTTGACCCTGAACGATGGGAATAATGATCAACAGTCCGAACAGAAATGCAGCCAGCGAAAGCGTTGCTGCGAACTTTTGCCTTTTACCTTTTGTCTTTTGCCTGCTCGGCCCCAACGGGGCGGCATGCGATAGCTCAGCGCAACGCGCTGAGGAAGAAGGAATTGGCAATGTCCTAAGCCCTGAAGGGGCGGAAGAATCTGCCTTGTTATTACGCTCCGTTGGAGCTTGCAGATTTATCCGTCCATTACCCAGTGCGTCGCACTGGGCTTCCACAGTTCGCCCCTTTGGGGCTGAGTCACTTTGCCTTTTGATTTTCATGCGTGAAAAACTTGGTTCGCCTCACCAATTTCCGTCAGCCACTCATTGAAGGCCTTCAACCCGCGTTCAACCTGGATGCGATGACGATCGGCTTTGCGTTTGGCGGTCTTTCGGATTTCCGGTTCAAGTTCCGGCAACAGCGCGAACGTAGTGTTTGCCGGTTGAAAGTTTTTGGCGTTGGCGTTGGCCAGATAAAACGCCAGCGAACCGACGGCCGCAAGTCGCGGCGGCGCTGATGTTTCCAGGCCCAAAGCCAGCCGCGCGGCATTCATTCCGGCGATCATTCCCGTCCCAATTGCTTCCGTGTAACCTTCGATGCCGGATATCTGTCCGGCAAACAGAACGTTTGGATGCTGGCGCATTTGCAACGTTTCTTTCAGCAACCGTGGCGAGCAGATGTATGTGTTCCGATGCATTTGGCCGAAGCGGATGAATTCGGCATTTTCAAGTCCGGGAATCAGTTGCAGAACGCGTTTCTGTTCGCCGTATTTGATGTGGCACTGAAAGCCGACGATGTTGTAGGCATCGGCCATCAGATTTTCCAAGCGCAGTTGCACGCAGGCGTACGCTTCACGGCCTGTGCGCGGATCGGGCAAGCCGACGGGTTTCATCGGGCCAAACCGCAACGTGTCAATGCCGCGCCGCGCCAGCTCTTCAATCGGCAAACAACCTTCGAAAAACTTTTCTTCGTTTTCCATCCCCGCGTGCGGCTTGACGGTTTCGGCTGTAGAAAGCGCTTCGTAAAACCGCAGATACTCTTCCTTCGACATCGGGCAATTGACGTAATCGTCGCCACCTTTGCCGTACCGCGCTGCTTTGAACGCGATGTCGTAGTTGATGGTTTCACCGTCAACAATTGGAGAAATGGCGTCGAAAAAATACAGGTCTTGTTCGCCAGTCAATTTGCCAATCGCCGAAACCAGCGGCGATGAAGCCAGCGGCCCGGCGGCAATGACTGTGATTTCTTCGGGGTTAATCTCACTGACTTCTTCGCGGCGAAGTTCTATGTTCGGATGCTGGCTGAGCCGTTCCGTAACCAGCGCAGAAAACTTCTCCCGATCAACCGCCAGCGCACCGCCCGCGGGAACTGAAGTTTCGCGCGCCAGTTCGACCAGCAGCGATCCGCCAGCGCGAAGCTCATCTTTCAATAATCGCGGAGCCGAGCCGAATTCTTCGGACTTCAGTGAATTGCTGCACACCAGTTCGGCCAGGTTGCCGGTTGTATGCGCGCCGGTGGATTGCGCCGGGCGCATTTCAAATAACCGAACCTTGACGCCGCGCCGCGCTGCTTGCCAGGCGGCTTCAGAACCCGCCAGTCCGCCGCCAATTACATTGATACCTTTTGTTGTCATTCGAAATCCTCTGGCGGCGATGATAACAAATGACCCTGCCGGTTGCATTTCAAAGATTCAGGCAATAAGTTTGCCGCTCTGTCCAAAACGCTGACGACGCAGATTCAATTAACACCAATGCAACCTTGGAAAATTGCCGGAATCAATTTCGATCATATGCACATGGGCGACCTGCTGCGAATGGCATTCAACCATCCGCGCGCAGAAATCGTCGGTATTTGCGACCAGGAACCGGCGCGAATGCAGGCTGCCGCCAGTAACTTCAATATTGCCGCTGAGCGCCAGTTCACAGATTTCCGCGAATGTTTGGAAAGGACAGCACCGGATTTGGTCATTCTGTGTCCCGCGACCGCTGGGCATGCAGAATACGTCGAAAACGTGGCTCCGTTCGGAGTCCACATTTTAATGGAAAAACCGATGGCGGCTTCGCTGGCTGAAGCGGACCGAATGATTCGCGCCGTCGAAGCCACAGGTAAAACGCTGGTCATCAACTGGCCGTTGTTTTGGTGCGAATCACACCGCACGGCCAAACGCCTGGTTGACGAAGGCCGCATCGGCGAAGTGATTGAAGTCCACTATTACGGCGGCAATCGCGGCCCGTTGTTCCACACTGCCGACAAAATCGAAGTCAGCGCCGAAGAAGTCGCGCGCCAGAAACCCGAAAGCTGGTGGTACAAACGTGCCAGCGGCGGAGGTTCTTTGCGTGATTATCTAGGCTATGGTGCAACACTCGGCAGTTGGTATCACGACAACAAAGCTCCGCTGGAAATTACGACGACCATTGACCAAACCGCCAACCTGGAAGTGGACGAACACAGCGTAACGGTGGCTCGATACGATTGCGGTTTGTCAAAGATGGAAACTCGCTGGGGGACGTTCACCGATCCGTGGACGAATCAGACGCAACCGAAATGCGGCTTCACTATCGTTGGCACAGCGGGGACCATCGGCAGTTACGACTACGAACCGATAGTGCGATTGCAAACCAAAGCCAATCCCGTGGGCGAAGACATTCCGGTTGATCCGCTGCAACCGCCGTTCGATAACGTCCTTAACTACATGATTCATTGTCTGGAAACCGGCGAAGCTGTCGCCGGGCCCTTGTCGCTGGCGACCAGCCGGCTGGGGCAGCAAATTGTGGACACGGCTGTCATCAGCGCGCGCGAAAAACGAACTGTCGCTTTGATCAAATGATTCATCTTACCCACGAAGGCACACGAAGTTTCACGAAGAGGGATAAAAAAACTTCGTGCTTTTTCGTGTGACTTCGTGGGAGAAAAAGTATGACTGAAACTCTGGCCGACGATTACGGGCTGAGCAAAATCGCCGAGGCGAAACAAATCGCCGCGCCGGATTTGCCTTACAAACCGCCGGAGCCGAAAGCCTATCGCCCGGCGATTGGTTTAATCGGTTGCGGAGGCATTTCGGCACAACACCTGAACGCCTATCGTCACGCGGGCTATCGCATTACGGCGCTGTGCGACCGCAACGAACACAAAGTGATTGCCCGGCGCGACGAGTTTTATCCGCAAGCAAAAGTGTTTACCGATTACCGCGACTTGCTGGCAGTGGATGAAATCGAAGTTGTGGATATGACGACGCATCCGGCGGATCGCGTGGAAATTATCGAAGCTGCTTTGCTGGCTGGAAAACACGTTTTGAGCCAAAAGCCGTTTGTGACCGATCTGGCAGTCGGTCGGCGATTGGTTGCGCTTGCTGAAGCGCAAAACGTCAAACTCGCCGTGAATCAAAATGCTCGGTGGGCACCGCATTTCAGCTACATTCGCCAGGCGATTGCGGCTGACCTGATTGGCGAAGTGCAAAGCGTCAACTTCACGCTGCACTGGGACCACAGTTGGATCATCGGCACTGAGTTTGAAAAGATCGAGCATCTGATTTTGTCTGACTTCGGCATTCACTGGTTCGATCTGGCTGTGAGTTTTTTCGGTCAGAGCCCCTGGAGAAATGTTTTCGCCACAATGACCAGCGCAGTGGGGCAACAAGCGAAACCGCCAATGCTGGCTCAGGCCGTGTTTGAATTCGACGGCGGTTTGGCTTCGCTGTTTTTCAACGCCAACGTCACGCACGGCCAGGAAGACAGAACCGTTGTCGCCGGAACCAAGGGGACGATCATCAGTCGCGGTCCGAGCCTGTCCGAACAGGCAATCACGTTGTTTACCGCTGACGGCTGCGCCCAACCGAAGCTGGAAGGAACCTGGTTCCGCGAAGGCTTTCACGGCGCAATGGCCGAATTGCTTTGCGCCATTGAAGAGCGGCGCGAGCCTGTGAATAACGCACTGGACAATCTGCGAAGCTTGGAACTCTGCTTTGCTGCAATCGAAAGCTCAATCAAACATGAACGCATCAATAACTTATTTTGAAAAAACGCTCTCGCTGCTTCACCACTTGCGCGAAACGCAGCTCGACAACATCGAACGCGCAGCGGAAATCTGCACGAACAGCATCGCCAACGGAGGCCTGGTTTTTCTTTTCGGCAACGGCCATTCGCGGATGATGTGCGAAGAAATGACTCCGCGGCAGGGATGTTTTCCAGGCTTTGTCGCGCTGGTGGAACTGTCGCTGTCGAATCACGCTTCGATCATCGGTACGAATGGGTTGCGGGCGCCGCTGCATCTGGAAAAGTACGAAGGTTACGCCGAAGAGATTTTGAAAGGCTTCAAGTTCGGCCCGCAAGACGCTTTCATTGTCATTTCGACCAGCGGCATTCGTCCTGTGATTGTCGAAATGGCAATGGGTGCGCAGAAACGCGGTTTGCCGGTCATCGGTATCTGTTCACGGCGGCATTGCGAACAATCCGTTCCGGCGCATTCTTCGGGCAAAAAGCTGATTGATTGCGCCGACGTCGTGATTGACAACGGTTGCCCGCCTGGTGATTGCGTCGTTGAACTCGAAGGGTTGGAATGGCGAACCGGGCCGACTTCGACGGTCACGGGAGCGATGATTATGAACATGCTTCGTTCGCGCGTTGCCGAAAAACTGCTGGAACGCGGCATCAAACCGGAACTACTGCCCAGTCACCAATTTGTTGGCAATACGAACGCGGCGGAACAGCTTGAACGGTTTTACGAAGCCTATCGCCGCAGCTTGGCGCATCTATATCAGTGAAAACCTACGTCATCACAGGTTCAACCGGTATCGCTGCCGCAACGATCAAGTTGGCTGCACGCGAAGGCCACGCAGTTTTTTTTGTCAGCCGCGATGACGCGAGCTGCCGCGAGTTGGCTGAAGAGCTAAGCGCTGAAAATAAACTGTTCGGCTTTTACGTTGCTGACCTGACAATGCCTGAATCTGTGGCCGAAGCGATTGCTGCTTGCGTCGCCCAGTTCGGACGGATTGATGCCTTGTTCAATGTCGCCGGAATCAGTGGGCGGCGGTTTGGCGATGGGCCGATTCACGAATGCTCGGTCGAAGGCTGGCAGGCGACGTTCGACAACAACGCGAATACGACGTTCCTGATGTGCCGCGAAGTTCTGAACCAGATGCTGCGGCAGTCCGTTGGCGAAAACGGCTTGCGAGGTTCGATTTTGAATATGGCCAGCGTGTTGGCGCTTTCGCCCGAAGCTGGGAATTTCGCCACGCACGCTTACGCTGCCAGCAAAGGCGCGATCATTAGTTTGACGCGAGCAATGGCTGCGTATTACGCACCCCACAAAATCCGAGTAAATGCCGTCGCGCCGGGCTTGGTGAGAACCTCGATGAGCGCACGCGCGCAAAACGATCCGGCGATTCTGGAACTGATGAAAACCAAGCAACCGCTCGCCGAAGATTTGATTAGGGCGGAAGATGTTGCCGAAGCCGCGCTATTTTTACTTGGCGACGGCGCACGAAACATCACCGGCGAAGTTTTGGCGGTGGACGGTGGGTGGCAAGTAAGTGGGGTATAAATCAAATATGAAAAATCCGATTGTTGAAATTGACGGTAGCCGTATCTTGGACTGGGATTCTTTCCACGATGTGTTTGCCGAAGCCTTTGGCTTTCCAGACTTCTATGGACGAACTATGGATGCCTGGATTGATTGCCTGACATCACTGGATTCGCCACAAGATGGAATGACTCGGATCCAAGTTGAGCCTGGGCATGTTGCCGTGCTTCAACTTAATCACCTGGAGCAGTTTGCTGAACGTTGCCCTGAGCAATACGCCGCACTGGTTGAATGTGCCGCCTTCATCAATTGGCGGCGGATAGAGCAAGGGGAAGAGCCTGTAATTGCGTTGTCATTCTACGAATAACCAACAATCTTCAATGAAAGAACAACCTCTTCGAACTACAGTCATCGGCAGCTATCCGTTTCCAGGCTGGCTGGAATTCGCCTGCCAGAATCTTGACCAATTTGGCGAAGCCGACCGCTCCGAATTGCAAGAAGACGCCGTCATCGCAGCCATTCACGATCAACTTGCCGCCGGGCTGGATGTCATCACAGACGGTGAACAGACTCGGCTGGATTTCAATCTGTCGTTTTATGGCTTTCTGGAAGGCATTGAACTCGAACCTGCGCAGCCTCGCCGATTCGGCCCACCCGCGCACGACCAACGCGGCAAGCACAAAATTACGAGCGAACTCGCTGCGGCAAAAGGACTGGGAGTTGTCGAAGAGTGGCAGAGGCTGGATCGGCTGGCAAAATTCAAAATTCAAAATTCAGAATCGAAGATCACTCTGAAAGCCAGCGTGCCCGGGCCGTACACACTCAGCGGCAGATTGGTTCCAAACACCCAGTACCCGGATCGGTTCGCCATCACCGAAGCCTTAATCCCGATTGTCCGCGCCGAACTCGAAGCGCTGGTTGCCACCGGTTGCACGGAAATTACCGTGGATGAACCTTCGATGAGCTGTTACGCGCATCGCGAAGACCCGCACCGCTTTGTGGATATTTTCAATCGCACGGTGACTTCGGTTGCTGGGCGCTGCCGGTTATCCACGCATTTGTGCTTCGGAAATTACAAAGGCCGGGCGGTTGGATTGCGCCGGTACGCGCCTATGTTTCCGGCGTTTCTGGACATGCAGGTGGATGAATTCCATCTGGAAATGGCCAGCCGCGAATTCGCCGAACTCGAAATTATTGCCAACATCGCCCGGCAAAAAGATGTGGCGGTTGGCATTGTGGACGTAAAAAGCTATTACATTGAATCCATCGCTGACATCGCTGACCGAGTTCGCCACTGTCTGCAATTTGCGCCCGCCGAACGCTTGTCGTTCGCGCCGGATTGCGGATTAAGCCAGACGGCGCGGTGGGCCGCACGGCAGAAACTGAACAACATGGTCGCTGGCGTGAAGCTGGTGAAAAAGGAGCTTGGAATTTGACGACCGAGCTGGTCAAACCCGTTTTATCTGGTGAAGAGTTTTTGGCGGACGTGAAAACGTCCAGCCGGCAAGCTGAGGAATTTCATTTGTGGTGGCTGGGGCAAGCAGGATTTTTGCTGCAATGGAACGGCCGCCATTTGCTGTTTGATCCTTATCTGTCGGATTCGCTGACGAAAAAATACGCTGCGACCGACAAACCGCACGTGCGTATGATGGAACTCGTCATTGATCCGGCTCGACTGGATTTTATTGATGCCGTGACCTCTACCCACAACCACACAGATCATCTGGATCACGAAACCTTGTGGCCATTGATGAAGGCAAATCCGAATTTGCAGTTGGTCATTCCCGAAGCCAATCGCGCGTTTGTCGCCGACCGGTTGAAATGCGATCCAGCGTGGCCTGTTGGGTGTGACGACGGCATAACTGTCATGCTGGACGAATTCGAGATCACAGGCTTGGCTGCCGCGCACGAAGAGCTTGAATATGACGAAGTGGGTCGCAGCAAGAATCTGGGTTACATTGTCAGCTTCGACAACTTTACGATTTATCACGCCGGAGACAACAAGGGGTTTGATGGAATGGCCGAAGAGTTGTTGGCGTTGGTTGGGAATCGAAAAATTGATGTGGCGTTATTGCCAATCAATGGCCGCAAGCCCGAACGCCGCGTGCCGGGAAATTTCTGGGGGCACGAAGCCGCCAAATTTGCCAAAGACATTGGGGCGCGACTGGCGATTCCGATGCACTATGAAATGTTTACCTTCAACACCGAAACGCCGGATGAATTCGCCACCACGTGCGAACAATTGAACCAGCCGTTTCGCGTGCTGAAATGCGGCGAACGATTTAGCAGTAAACCGTAATAGAATTTGAAAACTTTCTCCCACGAAGCTGGACGAAGGGAAAATCTTTAGACAGGGTTTACAAGATTCAACAAGATGGAGCGGTTGATTGAATCAAGTTGAAGCCAATCCTGCACAATCTTGTAAATCCTGTCTTCTCTTTTTTCTTCGTGTTTTCTTTGTGTCGCTTCGTGGGGGAAATCTTCTTGGTAGGTTTTTTCATGCAAGCAGACTATTTAGACGGCTTGAACGCGCAACAGCGTGAAGCTGTCACTACAACCGAAGGACCCGTTTTGATTCTGGCTGGGGCCGGAAGTGGCAAAACGCGCGTCATCACCTTTCGTATCGCGCATATGGTCGAAACCGGTGTGCGCCCGGACAACATTCTGGCCGTTACATTCACCAACAAAGCCGCAGGTGAAATGAAAGAGCGTGTGGAAAAGTTGCTGGAAGGGAAGCCTCGCCAAAGTTCGCCGCTGCTTTCGACCTTCCACTCGCTGTGCGTTCGCATGTTGCGGCGCGACATTGAAAAGCTGGGCAAGGGGTACACGCGATCCTTCACAATCTACGATTCCGACGATCAACAAAAACTGCTGCGCGCGTGCATCAAAGATTGCGGCTTTGACGACAAACAGGTTACTGCGCGACTGGCACAAACCAACATCAGCGGGGCCAAAAATCGCGGTGAAGACCCGGATATTTTCGCCTTGAAAGCGGAACACGCGGTTGATCCCAAACGGTCGCAAATTGCCCGCGTCTATGCGCTTTATGAACAGCGGCTGCAATCGTCGAATGCGCTGGATTTTGACGATCTGTTGATTCGCGCGGTGCAACTGCTGCGGACTTCGGAAGAAGCGCGGCGCTATTACCAGAACCGGTTTCGTCACGTAATGGTGGACGAGTTCCAGGACACCAATGGCATTCAGTACAGTTTATGTAAGCTACTGGTCGAAGGCGACATTGCCTTGAACCTGGCCTCTCGCCCCGACGATTTTTGGCACAACCGCAGCCTGTGCGTCGTCGGTGACGAAAACCAGTCCATCTACAAATTCCGCGGTTCGGATTTCAACATCATTTTGAATTTCGAGCGCGACTTTCCCGGCACGCGCACCATCAAGCTGGAAGACAATTACCGTTCGACGGCGCGCATTCTGGACGCTGCAAACAAAGTCATCGCCAATAACTCTCAGCGATTCGACAAACGGCTTCGCGCCAACGCCGCCGAAGGCGAAAAGATTCGTTATGCGCAGGTTTACGACGGTGAATCTGAAGCGCGATGGATCACCGAGAAAATCACCGAACACCTTAATCGGGAACCGAAGCTAAAAGCCGCCGTGCTCTATCGCACCAACGCGCAATCCCGTTCGTTTGAAGAAGCCTGCCGCCGATCTGCGCTTCGTTACAATCTGGTTGGAGGCTTCAGCTTTTATGAACGCGCCGAAGTCAAAGACGTCATCGCGTATTTGAAGCTGGCGACGAATCCTGACGATTCGATTGCATTGCAGCGCGTCATTAACACTCCGCCGCGAGGCATTGGCAAAACCACGCTCGACGAAATCGAGCGCCAAGCCAAGGCCTTAAGCGCTTCGCATTGGGAAGCAATCGCTACCGTCATCGAACAAGGCAAATTGCAAGCCCGCGCCATCAACGCGCTAAAAGCCTTTCGGGAAGTCGTTGCACAGTTGATCGAAAAAGCCAAAAACACAGCCATCCCGATTGCCGATGTTGTCAAAGCGGCGGTGATTGATACCGGTTACGAGTTGATGCTGAAAGAAGAGCGCACCGAAGAGTCCGAAGGGCGATTGCTGAATCTGGACGAACTCGTCAACGCCGCTGCCGAATCCGATACGCGCGGAGAAACTTTGCGCGATTTTCTGGATCATGCGGCTTTGGTTGCCGACACCGATCAATACAAAGCCGAAGCCGAAGTCACGCTGATGACCATGCACGCGGCCAAAGGGTTGGAATTCCCTTTGGTGTTCATCGCCGGCCTGGAAGAAAACCTGTTCCCACATTCGCGCGCCAGCGACAATCAGTCGGAACTGGAAGAAGAGCGGCGGCTTTGTTATGTCGCCATCACGCGAGCCGAAAAATACTTGTACCTGACGCACGCCATGAAGCGGCGGGTTTATGGCGAAGAAATGGCTTCGGAACCGTCGCGCTTTTTGAACGAATTTCCCGTGGAGCTGATTGAAGATTTGTCGAAAGGCCCAAGCTGGTTGCGCTTCGCCAACCGTGTTTCAACCAAAGAAAACCTGGCGGCGATTGATGCGCTGACGGGTAAAGCAGCGCCGCCGCCCGTCAAACGCACCAGCAATTTTCAGGGACAGACTTACAACAGCCGAGACAGCGTCCGCGACTTTTTCGCCCGCCAAGGTGTCAAAGTGGACACTGATGCGTCGAAACCAAAACTGGTCAAGCGCGATTCCAGCGAAAGCTCGCGCAGCTCATCCGGTTCTGGAAGTTCCAGTAGCTCCGGCGGTTCCGGCAAATTCAAAGTCGGCACACGCGTTCGCCATTCTAAATTCGGCGTCGGCCTGATCATCAAAACCGAAGGCGAAGGCGACAACGTCAAACTGACTATCAACTTCCCCGGCTACGGACAAAAGAAGATGGTGGAAAAGTTTGCGGGGCTGGAAAAGGCTTGATGGGTAAAGCAGCGCGATGAGCGGTAAATCTGAAAATCAAATCATCATCCTTGCTGGCCTAAACGCTGCAGGCAAACGACGCTCGCCCGCATTTGCTGCGAGACAGGCTTGGATTGCTGGAATACGTCAATGCCGACACGATTGCTCAAGAGTTGTTGGCGTTTTAGCCGGAGCAGGCGGCGTTTGAAGCCGGACGGATTATGCTCAAACGGTTGCGCGAATTGGCCGAGCAGCGAAAGAATTTTGCGTTTGGAAACTACCATGGCGATGCGATCCTATGCTGGCTGGCTTGACGGGCTTCGCGGTAGCGGCCGACGAACCGGTTTGATTTTCATTTGGTTGAATTGCCCTTTCGCCAGCGCCGTAAGGATAGAGCCACTATTCCAATCCATGCTTGGACCC
Organism: uncultured Heliomicrobium sp.; assembly: GCA_964639915.1. Taxonomy (GTDB): domain Bacteria; phylum Acidobacteriota; class Blastocatellia; order RBC074; family RBC074; genus RBC074. Next base: position 5,174 of record CAZXHW010000054.1, on the reverse strand, counting down.
TGCCGTCCACCTTCGACGCTCAATGTGAGGGAAACTTTGACGGAAAAGAGTTCCAGTCGAAATGTTCATTCAAGCGGCCTGGAGTAGAGGGTAGGTGCCAAGACTGCGGCCCATGGCAATAGCAATGCGCGCTTTCTCTTCCTCGCTCAAGCCCAAGTCATCAATGCCGCCGCGCGCCCTCGAGACATGCTGCATAGCTACGATCAGCGTGCCTGGTTCGTCATCGTCCAAGGCGTCACGCAAGAAATCAGCTGCGTAAGATGCCGGTTTGTTTTTAAGGTCAGCTTCGATTATCTCTGCCCAGGTAGCTTGCATGACTATCTCTCTTGTTTTCACTCAACCTTGAATGGAGGCAACAACTTTGCCCTTGTGCTGCTTTTCAGCCGACGTCAAAGCGAAGAGACAGTTGACTGCCTGCGCGAATTTCTCGGCCCCACCTGGTTCAAAATAAATCTCACCGCAACGCTGGCAGACCCAGGCCTTGAAGCCGGAGAGCTTGACTTTTACACCTTCCCGCTCGAATTCCTGGGTAATAGATTTGCGTTTCAAGCTACCGCCGCATTCGGAGCAGGGCGATTGCATCAGCTTGTCAAAGGGTTTGTTCGTTCCGTTTTTCATCTTTGTTGTCCCCTTTGCGAGGGGCTAGCCCACCAGGGTTTCTGTGGAATGTAGGCAGTGACAATATCCACCACATCATCGCGCGAATAATCGCAAACCAGATGTAGCGGCGACCGTACATTCTCAGTTATCTTGAAACTACCTGAAATCAGGCAGCGACATTCATCAACGTAAAGCTCCAGGATTTTACTCTTGCCGGTCAAGGACGCCACTATATCACTTTCGGTAAAGCCTTCTTCGATCATATGGCGGACGGCGTGAATCCTGACGCGATACTTTGCGTCGGCCACCAACGACCTGATCTTTTCCAGCAACTCCTGCTCAGATTCTCTTGCCATAATATTTCCAATTAAGGCAGGGAAAAGATGATGATGGTTGAAGATCCAGCCGGAACTTGCCAGAAGCCCGATGCGCTGCCGGAAGCCACTGCGACATATTGTTTGCCGTTGATGGCGTAAGTAATCACGCCGCCGTTCATGGCTCCGCCGGTGTTGAACCTGTTCAGCACTTTGCCGGTTTTGGCGTCTAGCGCCAGAAAATCTCCTGTCAGTTCGCCTGTGAAAATCAAATCTGCCGATGTCGTCGTTACAGCCGCCAGCATCGGTTTTGCCGATTCATATTTCCAGGCAACTTTGCCCGTCGAAGCGTCCACCGCCGTCAACCAGCCGTGTGCTTTTTCAGCCGGATCGGAGATGTGCGTACCGCCCATATAAACCTGCCCGGCGACGAATCGCGCTTCTGTGGCTTCGCGGAACGTGCCGCACCAATCCACTGCGTTGACGTACAGCATGTTCGTTCCCGGATTGAAGGCTGGGCCGTTCCACTGCACTCCGCCCAGCACGCCCGGACAAACGCGAATGGCTTCGGTGGATTTCAGCGGAACTTCGGTGTTCAGCCGCGTCGTCACTGGAACTTCGTAAAGATGCTCTTTGGTTTCGCGATCCAGCACGTGCATCAACCCGTCTTTGCCGCTGACGGCGACCAGTTTGCGCTTTTTGCCGCCGACGGATGAATCGAACAGCGGGCTGACCTGTGTGGTGTCGTAATCGTGCGTGTCGTGCGGATGCGCCTGGTAGTACCACTTCATTTTTCCGGTTCGCACATCCAGCACCAGCATCGTGTTGGTGTAAAGGTTTGCGCCTTCGCGGTTATCGTCGTGGAAATCCGGAGCAGGATTGGCAACCGGGACGTAAAGCAATCCGGCTGCGGCGTCCAGTGACATTGGTGCCCAAACGGCTCCGCCACCATGAGCCATCACGTCCTTGTTGCTCCAGGTTTCCGAACCCGGTTCGCCCGGTTTGGGAATGGTGTTGAACCGCCAAACCAGTTCACCGTTTTCCAGGTTGAACGCGCTGATCCAACCGGGCACGCCCTGTTCGCTGATTCCCAAACCAAGCAGGATCAGATCTTCGAAAATCACTGGAGCCATGTTGAACGAGCCTTCGTTTTTGGCGGATTCAACGATCTTCTTTACCCACAACTCCTTGCCGGTTTCCATATCCAGCGCAAATAGATACCCGTCCGTGGTGCCGCGAACGACGCGGCCGTCCTTGATGGCGACACCGCGATTCGGCGGCCAGATTTCAATTGAACGCGGACGCCAATCGTGCCGCCATTTGCGCTTGCAGTTTGTCGCGTCAATCGCAATGGTCGAATTGCTGGTGGTCAGATACATCACGCCGCGATACACCAGCGGGTTGGTATGAAACGACTTTGTATCGCTGGCTTGATACAAACACGCCGGTCGAAGGCTCGCGACGTTGCGTTGATTGATTTGCTTCAGGTCAACGAAGCGCTGACCGCCGTAATCGTGATTCGACACCAGCCAATCAGTCGAATTCGCTGCAGCGGAGTTCAGTTCCGTTTGTGTCGGGAATTTTGCCGCAGGGCTTCCGGCAGGAGCCGATGTTTTTGCATCGTTCGCCTGAACGGCGACAGCGTTTTCCTTGGAAATGCGTTGCGCTTCAATCGTCAGCTTTTTCAACGCCGCCGGATCGGCCTTCAATTCCTGAGCGCCGGGTTTGTAACCGTTGGCTTTGAGCATGAAGGCGACAACGTCAATGTATTCCTGATCTTTCATCGTTCCGGCAGCGCCGTAAGGCATCTGTGTTTTCGTGATGTAGTAAAGATCGTCTACTGATTTGCCAGCCCACTTCGCCGTAAACTTTCCGCCAGTCAGAGCTGCCGCGGTTCCGTTGTCCAGTTGATTGCCGTGGCATTTTCCGCATTTGCTGTCGTACAGAACCTGACCGCGCGCGGCCTGCGCGTCGGTGAACAACCCATTTTGTTGAGCCAGCGAAACCGGCTGTTTCAACGCGGACAAAAAGCAGAGAGCGAGAAGGCAAAGCGAGAAACTGACAGCCAGCTTGCCCTGATTCGTTGATGGAATGGTCATCGTAGGAGCCTCCGACGTTTACAGAAACATTGATTTTGTGACTGCTGGTGAACTTGAGTGGGCGTCAGCCTGCCGCCGTATGCGCCAGCTTGTCAAGATTTCGCCGGCAAAACAGCAAACAAAAAGGGCAAAGAACGCACGCTCAATCAAGCATTGGTTCTTTGCCCCTTCGTCTAACTTGGTAACAGGTTCCGCGCTAATCCACGTTTGCCGGTTCCAGTTTGGGTGCCAGCAAGTGAACGATCAGCAGCGCCACTACATAAGAGGACCCCGCAATAATAAAGATCGGAACGTAGCTGCCAGTTGTGGTCAGAACCCAGCCGACGACTTTGGAAATGAGCATGCCGCCAATCGCTCCCGCCATGCCACCGAGTCCCACAACCGATCCGACAGCTTTGCGTGGAAACATATCTGACGCTGTCGTAAACAGATTGGCTGACCAACCCTGATGCGCCGCTGCTGCTAGACCAACTAGCAAAATCGCCACCCAGGGATTTGGAGCTTTGGCTGCGAATGCCACGGGCACAACCGACAAGGCGCAAACCAGCATGGCAGTTTTTCGGGCTTTGTTGATTTCCCAGCCGCGCTTGATCAGCGTGGACGACATCCAGCCGCCAGCCACACTGCCAATGTCCGCAATCAGATAAACGATGATCAGCGGTAAGCCGACGTTTTTCAGGTCAATGCCGTAACTCTTGTTCAGAAAATCTGGAAGCCAGAACAGCCAGACCCACCAGATGGGATCAGTCAGGAATTTTCCCAGGGCAAATGCCCACGTTTGGCGATGAGGAACCAATGATGCCCACGGAACCGGCGTGATGCTGTCTGGCGGATCACTTTGAATGTGTTTGCGCTCTTCTTCCGTCAAACGGGGATGGTCTTCCGGGCGCTTATAAAGCCACAACCAGAAAAACAGCCAAAGAAAACCGATCAACCCTGTGACAATGAAGGCCCATTTCCAGCCCCAACGCAGCGTCACAAACGGCACCAGGGCTGCGGCAACCAGAATTCCCACGTTGGTTCCAGCATTGAAAATGCCAGTGGCCAGGGCGCGTTCTTTTTTCGGAAACCATTCCGCGACGGTTTTGATCGAAGCCGGAAAGTTACCCGCTTCACCCAACCCCAGTGCAAGTCGCGCAGCAATGAATCCGCTGACAGTTGTTGCAAACGCGTGCAACATTGCCGCCACGCTCCAAAAGATGACCGAAACGGAAAAGCCTTTTCGCGTGCCCAGCCAATCCATCACGCGTCCGGAAATCAGCAACCCGGCGGCATAGGCGGTTTGAAAGGCAAACACGACCCAGCTATAGCCATTCTCGTCCCAGATGCCTTCTTTTTGCAGCGTCGGTTTCAGCGTGGCGATGACCTGACGATCAAGGTAATTGATCGTCGCCGCGAAAAAGAGCAGGGCGCAGATATACCAGCGCAGGTGTTTGATCTTGGCCACCGCCGCCGAAGCCGCAGAGCCTGCAGTCGTAGCTTGCCGTTCCATGTAGCCTCCGAGTTGTTGGACTGGTTTCCGTCAGGGAAAAGAGGGTTGAAAAAAAAGCGCATGTAGCATAGTTGAGCGTTGACACTTGGGCAACTGTCAAGCTTACTTTTCGCCGTTTTTATCTAACTATAAAAAAACGACTTGGACGTTAAGTTCACAAGAAGAAGCAGCCAAGACGGAACAAAGTCGGAACATTCTGCATCCGAAAAACGACTCCAGCATCAAACAATGCCTTGTTTTTGACAGATATTCCATAACGATTCCCAAATCACATCATATCCATGCTTGTACCACTTATCAGTAATTAAATTTGGGCGCTCATCGAAGCCGTTTTTTTCGAGCAATTGCCGCAAAGCAGCCGCCACATTCTTGAAGATCAAGTGATTAATCTCTATCTTCTTGCTATCAATTTTCCACAATGCCATTCCGGCTTGTAAGATTACATTTTTGCTTACGTCTGTTTTCAGGGCCTCCAACAACGCATTCACAACTCGCTCGCCACCGATCTTACCCAAGCCAAATGCCGCGTGCATTCGCACATCCTCGTTGTTGTCTGTTTTCAGGGCCTCCAACAACGCATCCACAACTCGCTCGCCACCGACCTCAGCCAAGCCAGATGCCGCCTGAATTCGCACATCCTCGTTGTTGTCTGTTTTCAGGGCCTCCAAC
>CAZXHW010000053.1:0-17159 GCA_964639915.1 uncultured Heliomicrobium sp. | reverse complement strand
ATGTCCGAGCCCTTGCTTCATTTATATATTATCTAGTCTGGTCGGTGGTCATTCAATTTTTTATGATTTAATATACAGAGAATTTCTACGACACGGTGCTGGCGTTTTTGAAGAAGAACAATTTACTGAAGTAGCCGGTTATGGGGAGCCGGTAGTTTCATTTCCGCCCCCAACTCCTGACTCCAGCCTACTCGAAACATGAAGACTGTTATTTTATGCGGTGGAAAAGGAACACGGCTTGGTGAACACGGCGCGACCGTGCCGAAGGGCTTGATTGAAATCGGCGACCAGCCTGTGCTCTGGCACATTGTGAAGTTGTACCGACATTACGGGCTGAACGATTTCATTCTCTGCCTGGGGTATCTGGGCAATGAAATCAAACGGTATTTCACCGAGCATTACTTCCTGGATCGCGAACCGTTGTACTCCGACTTGGCTCCGTCACCTGACTTGGCGGGAGACTTTCAACTACGGTGGCAACATGCCAACGGCGAAGAGCTGAACATCACCTTTGCCGAAACTGGCCCTGAAACCAACACCGGGGGCCGCATCAAGCAAATCGAAAAATATCTGGGCGGTGATGAAACGTTCTGTGTGACTTACGGCGACGGTTTGTCGAACGTTAATCTGAAAGCTTTGCTGGAATTTCATCGCGCCCATGGGCGAACGGCAACACTGACAGCAGTTCATCCGCGCTCGAATTTCGGCATCATCAAACTGGATGGCGAATCGGCGGTCACAGATTTTGAAGAAAAACCCGTCATGCAAGAATGGATCAACGGCGGCTTTTTCGTCTTCAACCGGCAACTGTTTGAATATCTGACCGACGATTGCGTACTGGAACGTGAACCGCTGGAACGCCTGGCTTCGGAGCGGCAGTTGATCGCTTATCAGCATTCCGGCTTCTGGAAATGCATGGACACGTACAAAGACAACCTTGAATTCAATCAGCTCTGGGATGCCGGGCAGGCGGATTGGAAAGTGTGGGACTGATTTTGGATTTTGAATTGCGACGACCTTGGTCTGCCGCACCAGACGCTTTCTGAAACCTGACACCTAACACCTGTAACCTATCACCTAAATGTTTTGGAATAACCGAACAGCTTTTGTCACCGGTGCAACCGGATTTGTCGGATCGTATATTGCCAGAATGCTGGTGGAACAAGGCGCGCGCGTCGTTTGTTTGCAGCGTGACGAAGTGCGATCCAACTCGCTGGATATTTTTGATTTGCGCCATCGAGTCACCGTGGTCAACGGCACAATTGAAGATTATGCGTTGATGGAGCGAATTCTGACCGAATACGAAATCGAAGCCGTTTTCCATCTGGCCGCACAAGCCATTGTCGGCGCAGCCAATCGTTCGCCGCTTTCTACCTTTGAAGCCAATATTCGCGGCACATATTTTCTGCTGGAAGCTTGCCGCCGTGCCGAAACCGTCAAACGTGTAGTCGTGGCATCGAGTGACAAAGCTTACGGTTCACACGACGATCTACCTTACGAAGAACATTACCCGCTGCTCGGTTTGTTCCCTTACGACGCCTCAAAAGCCTGCACTGACATTTTGGCGCGTTCGTTCGCTCACACCTACAAAACACCTGTCACAGTTTCGCGCTTTGCGAACATTTACGGACCGGGCGATATGAATCTGTCGCGCATCATTCCCGGAACGATTTTGGCCGTGCTTCGCGGCGAAGCGCCGATCATTCGCAGCGATGGAACTCCTGTGCGCGAGTTTATTCACGCCGACGACGTCGCGCGCGGGTATTTGCTGCTGGCGGAAAAGATCGAAGACACTGCTGGCGAAGCTTTCAATTTCGGCGCGGGCGATCCTGTTCAAATGCTTGATCTAGTCAACCGCATCATCCGGCTGGCGGGCAAAGAAGGCCAAATCAAACCGCACGTGATGCTGGATCACAAAATTGAACGTGAGATTGACGCCCAATACCTTTCCGCAGGCAAAGCCGAATCGCGGCTCGGCTGGCGCGCCGAAATCAGCCTGGAAGTCGGCCTAAAGCAAACGATTGATTGGTATCGAGCCAACCTGGATAAGCTGAGCTAAGAAAGTCGGGGCATTAACGCAAAGGCGCAAAGACGCGAAGAAAATTTAGGCAATGTCCTCTTCTTTGCGTCCTTGCGCCTTTGCGTTGAACTTTCCGTTACCTCACTTTTTCGGTGCGACGGAAAGAATTTGCTCAATCAGCTTTGGATCGTTTGGCAACATATTTGATTTCGGCAATCGCTCAACCAACACAGCCCAATTCCTGTCGGCAGCAAACACTCTCTTGAACAGCGGCAAAGCTTCATCAACTTTCTTCGCGTTGGCCAGCGTGATGGCGTGCCAGAACACCATTTCGATATTGTCGGGCGCGATGGCTTCGGCAGCCCCGTATTCGCGAACGGCTCCGGCGATGTCGTTTTTGGCAAAGAAGTCATCGCCAGCGTTCATATGATTGTACGCACGTTGCAGCGTGATCAACCGTTTCAATTCCACCAACGGCTCTTTGCTGTCTTCAACACGAAGGTCAAATATCTTGTCAGCCCACGGGCGCCCAGTGGATTTGCCGTTGACGATCAAAATCGCCGCCGACTGTTTGCCGCGAATATCTCCGCCTTCGCCCTGAGCGGCTTCAAGCGCAGCCATTAACCGGTCTGCCAGATCGCCTTTTGCGCTTTCAAATGCCTTCGACATCGCTCCCCAAACCGTTTCTTTCAGCATCAGGTTGGCTTGCGCCGAATAATTCACTCCGACTTTGTGACCGGCTGCGATGATGCAATGTTCCCCTGTGTGAGCTGCAACGCGACCAGAGGCGTCAATCATCGCCACTTGCCGGACATCTGCTTGCGGGTCGCCTGCAAGCAAGGACTTCAACGCTTCGGGCGCGCTCTTCCCTGCCCGCATCAACTGCAGACCCAAAGCTCCGTAACCGGGATCAACGATGGATTGCGTGGCCACTGCGCCGACTCCGGCTTCGGCCCAAGTGACCAATCCGCCGACTGAAAACCAGTTCGATTGAACGGCGACGCCAAGCTGCCCGGTTTCCGGGTCACGCGCGACAATTGAATACGTATGAACCAAGGGCTGATGGTGCGGCGTAATTGCCTTTGTCGCCTGCTTGTCAGCTTCGGACGTTTGCGCTAAAACCAGCGCCGCAATAAATGACAGGCAAATTGATGCGATAATCAATCGGAGGAAATTTCCAACATCAAAACGAAAAACAGGGATGGTCATGTGGGTCTCCATTGAACCTGAAGTTTGAAATTCGGAATTTGAAAGGAACAGGATGATGAAACATTCAGAAGCATTTGAACAGCTTTGCAACGACGCCAAAACACGCGTCAAGGAAATCACCGTCGCTGAAGTGAAGCAGAAGCTCGACGCAGGCGAAAACTTTACCTTCATTGATGTGCGCGAAGATAACGAATGGGACGTGGATCACGCCGCCGGAGCGCAGCACCTGGGACGAGGCATCATCGAACGCGACATCGAAAAAGTCGTTCCAGACAAAGCCGCTGAAATCGTGCTGTATTGTGGCGGCGGTTTTCGTTCAGCATTGGCTGGTGACAATCTGCAAAGAATGGGATACACGAACATTCTCTCGATGGCGGGCGGAATCAAAGCTTGGCGCGACGCGGGCTACTCAATGGAATAAGTCATTCTTCCCGACGTAATCGCGCTTTTATTTTCCATTTGGCAGTTTCCATTTTTCATTTGTCATTGCTCAAGCGCACCACAGCAATGACAAATGAAAAATCAGAAATGAAAGATGGAAAATGAAAAGTTTGGTTGCTTGACAGAACCGAAACTCAACCTTGCTATGAACATAGGCATTACAGTTTTTCCAACGTATGGCGGCAGCGGCATTGTCGGCTCCGAACTTGGCCGAGAACTGGCGGCGCGTGGACATTCCGTTCATTTCATCAGCTACGCTTTGCCCACGCGACTTTGCCTACTCGACGACCGGGTGAAGTTTCATCAGGTTGATTTGTTTGATTACCCACTGTTCGAGTTCCCGCCATACGATTTGGCGCTGGCGTCAAAGATTCTGGAAGTCGCTGAATCTGAACGACTTGACGTGCTGCACATGCATTACGCGATTCCGCACGCGACGGCGGCTTATCTGGCGCGGGAGATGTATAAGCCGACGCGCTATTTGCCCTTTGTGACGACGCTCCACGGAACTGACATCACGCTGGTCGGTTCGCGCAAAAGCTTTTTACCGATCACGAAATTTTCCATTGCGCAGTCGGATGCAGTCACTTCTATTTCGAAATACCTGTCAGACGAAACCTGCCGGACATTTGGTTTGAGCGGAATCGAAGTCATCCCGAACTTCATTAACGCCGAAGAATACCAGCGACGCGAAAACACCAAATTGCGAACCGAACTGGCTCCGCACGGCGAAAAACTGTTGATGCATGTTTCGAACTTCCGCCCGGTCAAACGCATTCGGGATTGCGTTCACACCCTGGCGAAAATCAAGGCGACCTCGAACCTACCAATTCGACTGGTTATGTGCGGAGATGGCCCCGAACGTACGGCAGCCGAAAAACTGGCGCAAGATTATGACTTGGCCAACGAAGTCATCTTCGCCGGTCAGGTTCCGAACATTGCTGATTATTTGTCCGTCGCCGATTTATTACTGGTTCCCAGCGAAACCGAATCGTTCGGCCTGGCAGCGCTGGAAGCGATGGCCTGTGAAGTTCCGGTCATCGCGACGCGCGCAGGCGGTTTGCCGGAAGTCGTGCTGAATGGAGAAAACGGCTACCTGGTCGAATTGGGCGACATCAACACAATCGCGGAACACGCAATCGAAATTTTGTCCGACGAAGCCAAACAGCGCGCGATGGGGCGGCGTGGCCGTGATTGGGCGGTGGATCAATTCAACACCGAACGAGTCATCCCGCAATACGAGCGACTTTACGAACACGTCACCGCCGGTCGTGTGGCAACCCATAAGCTAGATCCGTGCTGATTGAAACCCTCGGGCTAACCAATTACACTCCTGCCATCCCCTTATGGCGACAACAAGCAAAGCAACAATCAAGGCGGTGGTTTTGACCATCAGTGATTCAGCTTCGCGCTCGGAGCGGGAAGATTTGTCAGGCCCAGCGGTCGTCGCTGAGTTGCAACCGTTGAAAGCTGAAATTATCGCCACCGAGATTCTGCCGGACGACCGGGCGTTGATCGCTGACCGATTGCGGCATTTTGCCGATTCCGGCGAGGCGAATTTGATCATCACCACTGGCGGAACAGGCTTTTCCGCACGCGATGTGACACCGGAAGCGACACGCGAAGTGATTGAGCGCGAAGCGCCCGGACTTGCAGAATTGATGCGCTCCGAAAGTTTGAAAATCACTCCCCTTGCCGCTTTGTCGCGTGCGGTTTGCGGAATCCGCGGCCGTTCACTGATTATCAACCTGCCAGGCAGTGTGCGTGGAGCACGGGAAAATCTGGCAGCCATCGCGCGCACGTTGCCGCACGCAATTGATTTGTTGATGGAATAGATTCAAGGAGGAAACGCAATGAAACTTCTCGCCAATTGGCACCGAGTACTAACGCTTGCCATCTTCTGTGCGCTGTCGGTCAGCGTGATGGAAGCGCAAAGCAATCCTTACGACAAATTCCGCAATCGGGAATACACCAACAAAGGCTATTTGTCCGAAGACGAAGAAATGAAAATGGGCGAACAGGTTCACCAGGAATTGCTCAAACAGATTCGCCTGGTCGAAGATCGTTCGTTGAATGATTACGTCAATCGGCTTGGGCAGTCGCTGGCTCGGCGCTCCGAGCGCCCGAATATTCCCTGGCGTTTTTATGTCGTCAATGACAAGACCTTAAACGCGTTCGCGACACTAGGCGGACGGGTTTATGTTCACTCGGGGCTGATCGCAAGCACTTCCAGCGAGGCCCAACTGGCCAGCGTCATCGGCCACGAAATCGGCCATATCGTCGGACGCCACGGCCTGGAAAACGTCAAACGCTCAGGCAGCATGAAAACGCAAGGCACAGTGCTTGGCGCAGCGATTCTCGGCGCAATTTTGGGCGGGCAGCAAGGCGCAGAAGCAGGCATGGCGCTTGGAAGTTTGGTCGCCGGTGGTTTTTTGATGAAACACAGCCGCGAAGCTGAACGAGAAGCGGATTTTCTGGGCCTCTACAACATCAAAAACGCCGGCTACAACACCGCTGGCATGGTCGAAATGTTTCAGATGCTGCAACAGGCTTCAAAAGGCGGTGGAAATTCGATCGGTTCAATTCTGGCCAGCCATCCCGACCCGCGCGAGCGCGAAGCCAACACAAAGGTGGAAATTCAACAACACCTGCAAGGAACGGATGGCCGTGGCGTCAGCAACTCACCCGATTTTCAACGCTTGAAAGGCGGATTGCCTGCTGCCACCACGACAACAACGCCGTCACGCAAAACGCGGCCACGCCCGTAAGAGCCGATTGAGGGATAGAGAGACAGAGGGATGGAGCGAAGAGGCAAGTTGCCAGCGACGGAGCTTTATAGAAATAGATATGCCAACCGCAAAACTCACTTCTACGTATAGCGATCCCCTGTCTCTCTCCGTCCCTCTGTCCCTCTATCTCTCCGTTTTTGCCCTGATCCTTGTGGCCCTCTTGCCCGTCGCCGCATTCGCTCAAAGAAAGAATCAGCGCCCGCAACTACAGCCCGCCGCTCGTAAAGAACTGGTGGGAAAAGTCATCCTGCTGCCTGGCGATAATCGTTCTTTAGAGCTAAAAACACTCGCACAGATTGCAGATCACTATTTGGTGCTTCCGCCATCGAGATTGCTGATGTCAAAGTCGCCGTCTGCTGAACGAGCCGTATGGCTTAAAGCGCAAGACTTGACTGGCGTCACAGGGATCCTTGTTTCGCTGGACGCCAACGCCGCTGAACTCGCGCCCGTCCTGAAACAAATCCGCGCGCAAAATTCCAAGCCGCAAATATACGGATTCGTAACGCTGGATTCGGCGGTGGAAAGTTCAAAGCAATCCTGCCAAACAGCGCTGGATATGGTTTCCGCCAATTCGCTGGATTTTCTGTTGATTGGCCAAGACGAAGATTTAACCGCCAAGCCTGCGCAAATTGCGCGCGCACGAGTGATGGGAGAATCGGCTTTACGGGAAATCAGCGACAAAGTAGCGTTTGCCAGCGGTCAGAATTCGCTGGCGGAACCTTTGATGGCCAAGTTGCTGGCACAACGATTTGGCCGTTCGCCAAAAGTTCTTCCAATTTTTTCGTCTGACGAAGGCAGTGCCGCTAAAGACAACAGCACAACACCTTTGAACCTGACGATTGCCGCCAAAACCAAATTGGTCGGAGGAACGCTGCTGGTACAAAATCCTGAAGCCGCTCGGCAGGTGGACATTCTGCTGTTCGTGCATACGCCGCAAACCAGCGAGCAGGAGCGAGCGGAATTAATCATCAATCTGCTGCGAACGATTGATTCCGGCGCGCGCATCGCGTTTCTGGATTTTTCAGAAACCAAACAGACCAAAGAAGCGATGATGGCCGAGCTGCGTAAAAACAAATTGCTGGGCAAGCTGATGGTTTACGCCTCGGCGGCTCCGGGTGAACCGACACGCGACGTCATGAATCGCGGATTGGCCCACACCATCATCTTTTTCTCGGCGATCAAATCTTTACGCGACGACATTGATCGCGTCCATCGCATCGAACGCGCACAGGTCAATCTGCTGTTCAGCCGGATTCTGGAAGACTGGGGCTACAACCTGATTGTGCGCCCGCAACTTGAAGAATTCGTTCACCAGCAACTTAAAGGGGACCCGAGCAAGCTCGGCGATAAAACCGACCGCGCCGAAAAATTCGCGTTTGATGCTTTGCAAAAACTGGCGACCGAAATGTTCGATGAACAATTTCGCCGCAACGCTCACGCAATTTTGATGAACAGCGGCACGCGCATACAGTTTCGCGTCAGCTTGCTGCAACAACTACAAGTCAGGTTTCCGTCGCAAAACATTGCCGATCCGGAAATCCGGCAAATCATTCACACGTTTTTTGACGGATATTTGTCATACGGGCCAGTTCCGTAACCGATGACAGCCCTATGACAGGAGGATCACAACCACCCCATGTCCCTGATGCTTTCAGAGATCGAGCAACAACCCACCGCCATCGAACGAACCATCAAACGCGAATCAAAAAAGATCGAACGCTTTGCCGCTCATCTGCGGGAAAAACGTCCCCGATTGATTGTCCTGGTCGCGCGCGGCAGCTCGGACAATGCTGCGCTCTTTGGCCGTTACATTTTGGAATTGACCACAGGCATTCCCGTTTCGCTGTCGGCTCCGGCGGTTCACACGATTTATAAAGCCAGGCTGGATTTGCGCGACGCGCTGGTCATCGGCGTGTCGCAATCCGGTGAAGGCGATGACATCAACCTGACGCTGGAAAACGCCAAACGCAGCGGAGCAACAACGCTGGCCATCACCAACGAAGCGGAATCCACGATGGCCAAACTGGCCGACGAAACCTTCCTGATTCATGCCGGACGCGAACGCAGCGTCGCCGCAACCAAAACTTACACGGGCCAGTTGCTGATTTTTCATTTGCTGGCGCGGGCGATTGGTCAAAGCAGAATGGAAATCGAACGGCTGCCGGAACTCGCCGCCGAAACGCTGAAGTTGAAATCTGACGTGGCCACGATGGTTGAGCGGTACGCTTTTATGGAGCAATGCGTCGTTGTCGGGCGCGGACTGAATTACGCCAATGCCTATGAGTTCGCGATCAAACTGATGGAAACCTGCTATGTGGTGGCCGAGCGATTTTCCGGCGCTGATTTCCTGCACGGACCAATTGCGATGGTGGATAGCGGATTTCCGGTTTTCATTTTCGCTCCACCGGGACCAACTCTGGCCGGGGCGAAAGAGTTACTAACGAAACTTCAGGGCATTGGAGCTGAAACAATCGCAATTTCCAGCGAATCTTCTGCGCTGAAAATGGCTTCGCGCGGAATCAAAATCCCGCAGCGAATCAATGAACTGCTCTCGCCGATTCCTTACATTATCCCGGCGCAATTGTTTGCCGCACTGCTGGCCGAAGCAAAAGGCCTGACGCCGGATCGGCCTCGATCTTTATCGAAAGTGACGAAAACTGTTTGATGGAATCAATACCGCGACCGGTAGGAAGCGTCAGTTGTAGATAACCGCTTGCTACCGCGCGCGGTACTGACTCTGTGGTTGGTAAAGAATGAAATTCGTCGGCTCGTAAACCCATGCGACCCGCAGCCATTCAGGCGCTTTTTTAGGATCCCCAAGCGCCTTCAATTCCCTTCTCTCTTTTATCTCTCGTTTGCCGATGGCGATGTAATCCACGCGATTGCTTTCCATCCACGCGCGAAGCTCGTCCAGGGATTTCACCTGCGGAAAGAAAACCCATTCCTGACGGCTCATATAAGCTAGATGCGGTTTGCGGGCAACGATTCGCAAACTGTTCGGCGCGGCATTCAAGCCCAGAATGAAATCACGCGCTCCGGCGACTTCCACGGGCTGCGCTTCCAAAAACTCTGTCACGTCTTTGCGCGAAGCGGCAACTGAAGCGGCAAACATCACTGCAACAAGCGCAACCGGAATCGCCGCAAACGCCGGAGCTTTCAACCATCCTTGCGCTCGAACCAGTGCCAGCCAACGCACCGCCGCAAACACTGCGAAGCCAGAATAGAGCGCCATGACGAAAAAGTAATAGCGCGTTTCCCAGTGATTCAGCGCCATCAGCAGCAAATACAATCCGCCCGCAATCAACACCAGCATCGCCGGTTTGGACTTTCGCCCAACGAATGCTAAAGCAATGCCGAGCAAAGCCAGCCAACCAACCAACTGTGCCTCCAAATTGCCAGTAATGCTCTGCCGCAAACTTTCGTACAGATTGACCGGGTATTGTTTGAACAGCCGCGCTGGATCGTAGCGAAGCACATCGCTGAAGGAATGAAACTTTTCCCCCAGCGCGCGCGTGGCGTCCTGATTGGTTTCGCCTTTGACCAGTTCCGGGTAAAACTCCGTGGCGATGTTCAGGTAGTTGGTGTTGTGCATCGGCGAACCGTGATGCCTGTAATTCGCCACCAGCCACGGCGAAGCTGTAACGAAAAACATCACGACAAAGATAGCCGCCGACTTTATGCGTTCGCGCCAGCTTTGCTCGAACATGTTCAAGAGCAAGATTCCGATCAAGCAAGCCGCCAGCAAAAACAGCCCGTTGTAACGAACAACGTAAGCAACGCCGGTCAATGCGCCAGTGAAGAGAATCCGCCAACGCTCGCTCAACTGTTCGCTGGTAAACACCACCAGCACGGCCAGGCAAACAAATAGAAAGAAAACATCCGTCGCCGCGTTGATTGAAAACTGCGGGAACTCCCCACTTGCGATAGTGATCAACTGCGCTCCCAGCCCAACCCAAAATCCAAACAATCGGGCAAACAGCACAAAGACAAGCCAGCCGCACAGTACAGCGCACACGACGGACAACCATTTGCCGACTGTGAACAGGTCACCGCCATTGCCTGTCAGCTTGCCAAGCAATGCCAGGATAGCCGGATAACCCGGACCTTGAAATGTGTTTTGTGGAAATTGCCCTGCAGCAATGCGCTCGGCGTCGGGCGCGTAGAAGTGATAGAAATCCGTTTCGGTCGCGTAATTCCCAAATGGATGTTGGCGAGCCAGGTACGAAAGGATAAAAAAATGAAGCAGAAAGAGCAGCAGCAGAAGCCAGCGTTTCATAAGGCATAAGGCAAAAGGCAAAAATCAAAAGGGGAATGACTTTCTGTTTTTGCCTTTTGAGATTTGCCTTTTGATTTCTAAATGTTTCCCTTCTTTTTCTCTTCCAGCATGTATTCCGACGCGCGCCAGGCCAGCGCCATAATGGTCAGCGTCGGGTTTTTGTGCGTGCCGGAAGCGAACGCGGCGGCATCCATCACGAAAAGATTTTTCACATCCCAGGACTGATTGAACTGATTCAGCACTGAAGTTTTGGCGTCGCTGCCCATGTGGATCGTTCCCATTTCGTGGATGGAATGTCCGGCCACGGACGGTTCTTTCGGCAATTGCACATCAACCGCTTTGGCGATGGTGAAGATTTCTTCGTACGTGCGACGCGCGTATTTGTACATCGCCAGATCGTTGTCGTGGAAAGGTGCATGAATTTTCAACACCGGAATGCCCCATTTGTCTTTCACGCTCGGATCAAGTTCAACAAACTTGTCTGCTGCGGGCAACATCTCTCCATGACAAGCCAACACAACGCGAGCGCCGGTCCATTTGCGAACTTCCTTTTTGTAAGCCTCGCCGAATCCGGTAATGCGTTTGGGATTTTTGTCCGGCTTCATGCGCATTCGCGAAGACGGTTCGATCTGGAACCCGCGAACGAAATCCCGCTTTTCATTCGGGCGAAAATACCCGAACCACGGAATGACGATGTGCGAACCGCCAATGCCGTCACCAGCTTCGCGCGGCTGCCAGAACAGTTCGGGGAAATATGCTTGCGCTTCCACATCCAAATGCTCAATGAAGTTTTTGCCGATCAAGCCGCTGGAATTGGCGATGCCAGAACCGAGCATTAGCCTCGTGCTTTCCAAAGTTCCGCAGGCGACAACCACGGCTTTGGCGGCAATGTCACGCGTTTTGCCCGTGGTTTTGTCAATGTAACTGACGCCGGAAGCCAGGCCTTTTTTATTCGTCGTGACTTTGTGCGCCATCGCGTTTGGGATGACGGTGAACGTCTTCGGGAACTTCTTCATCAGCGGCACGACTTGCCGGAACGCCGAGTTGTAAAACGAATGCGTTTCGCAGCCGTCCGGGCATTCGCCGCAATAATGGCACTGCCTGTAACCGTTGTAAGGTTTGGTCAACATAGCCCGGCGAACATTGATTGAAGGAATGCCAACCTTTTTCGCCGCGCGCTTGATCGCCCAGTCCGAACATTTCAGGTTGACGGGAGGCAAAAAGTTTTCGCTGTCTGGCAGGTCAGGGTGATTTTCTTTCTGGCCGCAGACACCCATAAACAGTTCAGCTTTGTCGTAATACGGCGCCAGGTCTTTGTATTCCATCGGCCAGTCCAATCCCTGCCCGTCGCGCGAACGCATTTTGAAGTCGGCTTCGTTGAACCGATTGGCGAACCGTCCCCAGAACATCGTGCGACCGCCGACGTTGCGCGCGCGCATCCATTCATAAGGCATTTTTTCCGGCGTGGTGTACGGCTCGTCTTTTGTCGGGCCATACATCGAATACTTTTCCTTGAACTCATCGCTGCGGGTCTTTTCCGTCTTCAATCCGCGATACTCGTCTTCATAGGGAAATGGATCGTGGTATGGAAAATCCACCTGATCTTTTCTCAGTGGTCCGGTTTCCAGCATCGCCACTTTCAATCCGGCATTTACCAGCACCCAGGCGGCAGTGCCTCCGGCAGCCCCTGAGCCGACGATGACGACGTCATAAACCGGCTGCTGACTTCTGACAGTTCGTTGTTGCCCCAGCATAAAGACAGTCCTTTCCAAGATATTTTCCCGCGAAATCACACAAAGAGTGACAAGGGGGTTAACCAATTCGCGGGTGAAAATGCTTTGTTGATGAATCTCGACGGAGTTAATGAAGCTGGATTTTAGGCGGCGGTTTGCAAGTTGTCTACCCAGGTGCTTTTCCAAGCTCAATAAGGGATTTTCTGATGCGCGCTTGCGTCTTTTCGCCCATTCCCGGAACGCTGTCCAGGCCTCCGCCCTCGACGAACTTGGCAAAATCGTCGAGGTTGGTCAGGCAGAATTGCTCATAAAATATCTTCAGCGTCTTGATGCCGACGCCGTCTACCTTCAATAGATCAAGCGTCGTTTCAGGAATGGCGGCTTTGGCTTTTTCGTAGGCATTGAAAGTTCCGGTAGTCAGCAGGTCGGCAATCTTTTTGCTGATCGCTTCGCCGATGCCGGGCAGTTCGCGCAAACCGGCAACTTCTTTTTCAGCAAAGATTTCGGCCAGTGGCTGCGGCCAATCTTCAATGGTTTCCGCCGCGGATTGATACGACCGAACCTTGAAGAAATTTTCGCCGCCCAGCTCCAATAAAGCAGCCAGGCGGCGAAACACATCGGCGATCTCTTGATTGGTCATCTCAATTGCTGTTTTTAACCACGGGGAGCACTGGGATCGCGGGGAGAACAGTTTACTGGCTGCCAGATTTCCCCGTGTGCTCCGTGGTTGAAAGTTCCTGCCCAGGCAGTTTGCCAGTCAATGATTCCAAGAATGTCACCAGATCGCGCTGCTCCTCTGTTGTTAAGGCCAACGGAGCCAATTCCCATTCGCGCGCGACGTTTGCCTTTCCGCCTTCGTTATAAAACTTAACGACTTCAGCCAGCGTGCGCGCACTGCCATCGTGAAAGTATGGAGCCGTCAGCGAGATGTTGCGAAGCGTTGGCGTGCGAAAAGCTCCGATGTCAAAAACCACATAGCTGAATCGAACTCGCCCAAGGTCTTCGCCGCCCGGCTGTTTGGCCAAACGGTCAATCACGTCCTTGCTCTGTTCGGTGTCCACAGCATCAAACGCAATCCGCGAAAGTTTGTCGAAGTGCGGATTGTTCATCGCCACGCCAGTGTTGTGATACTGAAAGTCTGTAAAAAACGGCATCGCTTCGCTGAAAGTATGGCAGCGCGAACAGCGTGCGCGTCCGCGAAACACCGTCAAACCGCGTTTGGCCGCATCGCTGAGCGCGGATTGATCTCCGGCGTTGAAACGGTCAAACGGGGAATCCCCAGCAATCAAGGTTCGTTCATAAGCCGCAATTGCCTGCCCAACGCGAGCGATGTTTATTTCCTGGCCAAAGACGGACTGAAACTCTGCGTGGTATTCCGGCAAAGAGCGCAATCGCGTTACGACTTGCTCGTAAGAATCATTCCCCATTTCGATGGGATTGATAAGCGGCTGAATCGCCTGATCTTCCAAGCCTTCGGCACGGCCATCCCAAAACTGATTCGGGTAAAACATGGCATTGAACAAACTTGGCGAATTACGCGAACCCAGCTTTCCGCCTATGCCTTCCGCGACAGCTTTGCCATCGCCAAACGCCAGCTTGGGGTCGTGGCAGCTTGAGCAGGAAACTTTGCTGTCCGCCGATAGCCGAGCGTCAAAAAACAATTTCCGCCCAAGTTCGACCTTCGCCGCCGTCATCGGATTGTTTCGCGGCACGTAATAGGACCACGTGTCCGAAGGCAAACCACGCGGGATTGCCTGTGTCAGCAATCGTTGCTGCGCCTGAAAGTTTGAGGTCAGCATTGAGCAAGCCAGTAGCACAAAAACCAGCGCGACCGTCAAGCGCACCCAGCGCGAAAAGGATTGTTGTCGAAAACCACTATGTTTCATTTAGAGTTGGCAGTTTAGGGCATCAATCATCCGGTCTTATATACATCCTGTGCCTGATGTCTGACGCGAAGCACATAAACGGTTTCATCTTCGATGATGAAAAGAATTCGGTACCTGTGGAAAATCATGTGGCGAATCTCTGCACCGAACTGTTTGCTTTCAGGAGCAAGCGGACAACGAGTTGGGAAGTTTTCCAGACTTTCAATTGATTCCGTCGCGTCGAAATACCAAAGAACAGCTTTATCCGGTGAATGCTGCGCAATCCAACTTGCAGCCGTTTTCAAGTCTTCTTCGGCTTCTTTTTCAACGACGACCTTGAAACTCATTGTGTTGGCCTTTTTGCCTCAACCGAAATGCCAAGCATGATTCTAATTTCTTCCAGCACCTCTTTCGCTGGGCGTCCTTCACCTCTTCTGGCGCTTTCCAACGCGCGTAGCGTGCGCGCATCTTCCAGTTCATTCGGATCGAAAACCATCTCCAACGCTTCGATGGTGATCTGGTGCGGATTTTTTCCTTGAGCTTCGGCCAACACTCCGATCCGTCGTTCAAGCTCTGCTGGAATAGTAATCGTAAGACTCATCGCTTTTACCTCTTTTCAAATCTTCAAGAAACACATGCATTATGAAAACGAATCCCGGCAGACGCAACCAAATTGGCCATTGCCGCCGCTATTGTTTGGCCGGATAATCAAAGTCGGTTGAGCACAATCCATCAAAACAACGTAAACCTTTCCTCGACGACACGCGCAAAGTGGGAGTTGACTGCCGAAGCCTTTGCCAAATTGCTGGCCGGGTTCGATCCGAATCCGGAGCGCGCGGGCACCAAATACGAATCCATCAGAACTGCGTTGCTAAAGTTTTTTGATTGGCAGGGCGCGTCTTATCCCGAAGAACTGGTTGACGAAACATTCAACCGAGTAGCGCGCAAGCTGGACGAAGGCGTTGAACTCCAAGACCCGGCAACATATTGCCACGGCGTCGCTCGTCTGGTGCTGCTGGAATCGCGCAAGCGTCCGGACAACCGCCGCGTGGAACTGGATGAAACCATAGAATCGCCCGTTAACCAGGAAACTGATGCTGCCGATGAACGGCAAATATCTTTTGAGCGATGCCTGAACGAATTACCCATTGAAAGTCGGCAATTGGTGCTGCGTTATTACCAGTCGGATAAGCGGCAAAAAATTGACGGGCGTCAGACGTTGGCGACACAACTAGGGATTCCGCTAAATGCGTTGCGCAGCCGCGTCCAACGCATTCGCGACCGGTTGGAGCAATGCGTCAAAAAACAACTTTCCCGGAAATTTCCAACGCAAACTGAAATTTGACCGACATGAATTAGCGCCAAAGACCAGTTGTGTATAGAAAGCTATGGAATGCCCACTTGGCTTTCTTGAAAAGTGATAACCCCTTGCCCAAAGCAACAGAATGAAGACAGAAACTGAAAACCAGACATTCCGCATGCGCAGCTATTTGCTGGGCTTGTTGCCTGAATCTGAGCAGATCGCGTTGGAACAGGCGTTTTTTGCTGACAGCGAAATACTGGAGCGCCTGCAGGAAGTCGAATTTGACCTGGTTGATGGTTACGTTCGCGGCAAATTGCCGAGCGACGAACGCGGACAGTTTGAACATCATTACCTGGCGTCGCCTCAGCACTGTGAACGAGTCGAATTCGCCAAAGAGCTTGTGCGGCAAGCAGATGCGCTGCCCCTGGATCAGCCAGAGGGTCAACCATCCAAACAATCAGTTCCGTTTTGGCAATGGCTGTTGGCTAATTTGCAAACTCCGCAGTTTGCGTTCAGCGCGGCTATGGCTGCAATACTGCTTTTGGTTGGAGGAATTTGGCTTGCGCGGCAGCGCGCAACATTGCAACAGGAAATTGCGCGTTTGCAGGCGGAGCGATCAGCCGAACAGCGACGGTCGGGCAAATTGGCCGATCAAATTGCGCAACAGCAAGAACAGAATTCTCAACTGAACGCGGAGCTGGAGCGATTGCGAATTGAAAATACTCCAACGACTCAGCCAACCTTGTTCTCTTTTATTTTGCTGTCAGGAGTGCGTGGCGGCAGTGAGCAGCAGAGTTTGAAAATTCCCGCAGGAACCGATCTGGTTCGT
Source organism: uncultured Heliomicrobium sp. (assembly GCA_964639915.1). Taxonomy (GTDB): domain Bacteria; phylum Acidobacteriota; class Blastocatellia; order RBC074; family RBC074; genus RBC074. The sequence continues at coordinate 694 of CAZXHW010000053.1, read as the reverse complement.
TTGCTCATGAAAATCGAGAACGGAAATTACCGCAGTTACCATGCCAGCGTCCGTCAAATTGACGGTCGTGGAAACTGGAATCAGTCGGTGGCAAGTTCTAAGCAAACCGATGCTGGCATAACCGTATCGGTCAAAATTCCAGCCAACAAACTCGGCAACGGCGACTACATTCTGACGCTGACCGGAATTGACGCCGCAGGCTCCACGGAAGAAATCAATCGTTACTTTTTCCGGGTTGCCAACAAATAATCTTCGCCCACCGGATTCGCCCTTCCGAATATTTTCTGTATTCGAGAAAAACCTGCCGACATGCTTTCTCGCTAAAGGCCAGTAGTGAATGAAAGCGAAAAAGCGTCGCTCGCCCAGAAACGCGAGCGGCTTTGCGAATCATCACGTTTCCAATCCAGGAGGGAAAAAGCCATGCGTTCAGCAAAACATCTGCTCGCCATTCTCATTTTCACATTACTCTGCCTGCCTGCCGTTCCGGCACAGTCATTACAGCCACAATCCACAGCGCCGGATGTCACGATCATCATTCAACAAGACAATGCCCCGGCCCATGGATGTATTTTGAAGACAAATTGACAGTTCCAGGAGAAATGCGACAAATTAGGTATTGAAGTGACCCCATTGAACCAACCACCAAACTCCCCTGATTGCAATGTGAATGATTTAGGATTTTTTTGAGCAATTC
>CAZXHW010000052.1:8407-17278 GCA_964639915.1 uncultured Heliomicrobium sp. | reverse complement strand
AATAGCCCTACCGTACAACTCAGAAGAAACCGTGGCAACTTTTTAAGCGGTCTCCAACGGGGCGAAATAAGACGGCTGCACATTTCGCCCTTTCAGGGCTTCGATATTCCTCTGGCCACTTTTCCGGCGCGCTGCGCCGGTCTATTTCATCTCGCCCCGTTGGGGCTGAACAGATATTTATTCTGAAGGCAAAGCTAGGTGCGGTTGATGTCCAGAGCTTTCATGCGGCGGTAAAGGTGGCTGCGGTCAATGTTCATCAATTCGGCCGTACGAGTAATGTTGCCGTCGGCTTCGGCCAGTTTGCGAAGGATATATTCGCGTTCGTAGGTTTCAGAGGCTTCACGGTAGGAATCGAAGTTGTAGCTGGAGGCTGGTGGCGCTTCACCGCTCAAAATGGGCAGATCGTCGGCGGTAATTTCCGGGCGCGAATGCATGATGATGACGCGTTCAACCGTGTTGCGAAGCTCGCGGACGTTGCCGGGCCAGTGATACGTTTGCATTCGTTCGATGGCCGCCGGGCTGAATGTTTTCGGCAATTTGCGATTGGCCTCGGAAAATTCGCGATTGAAATGTTCCACCAGCAACGGCACGTCTTCTAGCCGTTCGCGAAGGGGTGAGATTTCAAACGGAATGACGTTCAGGCGATAAAACAGATCGGCGCGAAACAATCCACGTTCGATTTCAGCTTCCAGTCGCTTGTTGGTCGCGGCGATGATTCGCACATCTACATTGATCGAAGTTTCAGAACCAACCGGTTCAAATCGCTGCTCTTCCAAGGCGCGCAACACTTTCGATTGCGTCCGAAAACTCATATCGCCAATTTCGTCCAGAAACAGGGTCCCGTCGTCAGCGCGCTCGAACTTTCCGCGCTTGGCCTGGGTCGCCCCTGTAAAAGCACCTTTGACGTGTCCGAACAATTCAGACTCGATCAGTTCTTCCGGGATAGCCGCACAATTCACTTCGATAAACGCCCGCGAAGCGCGCAAGCTGCGCGAATGCATGGCGCGCGCAACCAATTCTTTTCCAGTTCCCGATTCGCCGTAAATCAGCACGCGTCCGCTGGTCGGTGCGGCAAAAGCGATTTGCTGGCGTAACGCGCGCATCGGCACCGAGTCGCCAATCATCACGTAACTGCGTTCCAGCTTTTCCTGCAAATCGGAATTGGCGGCTTCCAGTTCGCGCTGGCGAATAGCGTTTTTGACCGCCAGCACGGTTTTTTCCAGTGACAAAGGCTTTTCTATGAAATCGTACGCGCCAAGCTTTGTCGCGCGCACGGCAGTTTCAATTCGTCCGTGTCCGGAAATCATGACCACACTGACATCCGGGTATGCGGCTTTCAACCGCTCCAGGGTTTCCAGCCCATCAATGCCCGGCAACCAGACGTCCAGCAGCACACACGCAAACAGCCGTTTTTCAAACGCGCGCAGACAGTCTTCGCCGCTGCCGACGGTGGAAACGTTGAAGCCTTCGTCTTCCAGCACGCCGCCGAGCGATTGGCGAATGCCTGCTTCGTCATCAACGATGAGAATTGAGTGTGCCATAAATTAACTGCGCGGATTATAAGCGGCATTGGAAGCCGCTTGCCACATCAGGTCAACTGGCGCTTCCAGACCCGTCCACAACCGGAACTGTTCCGACGCCTGTCCAACCAGCATTGCCAATCCGCCAAGTGCCTGACATCCAGCCGCTTTTGCATCTCGCAACAAAGCCGTTTCCTCCGGCGTGTAGATCAAATCGTAAACCAGTTTTACGCTTTGCAAGCTTTCAGCACTGAGCGGCGACTGGCCTTCACTGTGATGAAGCATGCCAAGCGGAGTACAGTTGATAACGATGTCAGTGTCGCCAGAAAAAGCATCAAGCGCAGCAAGTTTTGCATTGAACTCATTGGCGAGCGGCTGCGCTTTGCGAAGGTCGCGGGCAAAAATCGTCACCTCGGCTCCGCGCTGGCTCAATCCATAGCAGATCGCACGCGCAGAACCTCCGGCGCCGATTACTGCAACGCGAGCGCCACGAAGTCGGATCATTTCTTCCAGAGGCTTCATCGCGCCGGTTACGTCCGTGTTGTAACCGACGAGCTTTTCGCCTTCGACGACAATGGTGTTAACTGCGCCGATGGTTTTGGCGGTCGCATCAATGTGATCTAAATGCGGCATCACAGCCAGTTTGTGAGGGATTGTCACGCTCAAGCCCTTCAAATTCCAATCAAGTTTTTTGGTCGCCGGACAAACAAAATCTTTGATGAATCGGCCTGCGTCTTCAACTTCAAACGGCAGATAAACGCCATTACGGCCAAGCATTTCCAGCACCGGATTGTGCATCAGCGGCGAGCGCGAATGACCAACAGGGTTTCCGATAATGCCGAAAATTTCGCTCTCGCGGTTGAGCTGTTTGATTCGGTAAAGCTGGCGCAAATCGTTGACGGTCGGTTGACCGGCGGCACTTTCGGCTCCGCGGCGCAGCGAGCCAAAGGTCAACAGCGCACCACGCGAAAGCGATAAAACTCTGGTGGCTAACCCGGCCAGCGACATGGCTAACGCGATGACCGGCTTCTTCCCCTTCGCGTATTCGATCAATTCAAACGTTCGCAGACAATCGCCGATGCCTTTGGCCATCGTGGCGATTTTGACCACCGCAGCAGGTGTCGCAGCCATTCGGTCATACCGCGCCGACAAATCATCGGGCGTTTCGGCGAAGTTGTGCCAGGAACAAATCACTTTGTCCCACGGAACAGGTGACTGCTCTCCAAAGCTTTCCACCATATCGTATTCAAAATCGGCAAAGCGAATCGCGTCAAGAAGTTCCGGCGGCAAATTGCGCCAGAAGGTTTGCCGATCCTGCAAGCTCAAATCGCGCTGACCACCTTGCTCCCGCGGGCGAAACGTCAACAACAGCTTTTCCCCTTCTGCCAAGGCTGGCAACTTTTCAATTACGGCAGCGCAATCGGAAGCCGTCAAATAATCCAGCCGCAGTTCGATAACATCAGCCGACTGCGCGGCTTCGACAATGGCGGCAAGAAAAGCGTCAGGGTTGGTTTCTGTGATCGGAACGCAGATGAATTGGTTCAAGAGTTTTGTCACTTCGATTTTTTGGTCACGCCCAGGATTGTGAGTTTCGGGCGGCGGCATTATAGCCCAAACCTTGCGCTGGCCAATTCGCTCGGCGATGATTCGCCAGTCATCAACACAATCGGCAAAGCTTTTTTGAAACGACGCATATCAAATGCGCGTCTTTGCCGATGAGCTTCCAGCACTTTTCATTTTGACTTCACAACCAAATAAAACTTTCGGCTTAGGTGATTCGCCTGAAGTCGGCAAAACGATTTTTCAAGGAGCATGTTTTATGACTTCACCCAATTCGGCTTTGAAGCGAAAGCGATTGCAGCCCGTGTTGCTGATGATTGCCGCGCTGTGCCTGCTTTTCCCTGTTCTAACGTCCGCACAACAAGGCGCAGCCAAACAGCAAACGGCGCAAGTTTCTGGCAAACGCGCGTTGACGCATCAGGATTACGACGGCTGGCGTTCAATTCAAGGACAAACGTTATCACGTGATGGCAAATTCCTGGCTTACGCCGCAGTACCACAGGATGGCGATGGCGAAATCATCGTTCGCAATTTGGCGACTGGAACCGAATGGCGTTCGCCGCGCGGCTGGCGTCCGCCGACACCTCCACCGGACAATGCGGAAGGTCCGGGACCAGGCGCAGGCTTTCAAGCGCTGGCCGGAGCTGTTCGGCCACGAATCACCGCCGACAGCCGTTTTGCCATTTTCACCATCGAGCCAAACAAAGCCGACATTCTGAAAGCCCGCAAGGATAAGAAGACGCCCGACCAAATGCCGAAAAACGCGCTGGGCATTATGGATTTGTCGAATGGCCAAGTGACACGCGTTGAACGCGTCAAAAACTTCCAGGTGCCGGAAGATGCTGCGGGGTGGCTGGCCTATTCACTGGAAGCCAAAGTGGAAGAACGAAGACCGGAAGCCGCCGCCGACGCTCCGAAACCGCCAAATGACGATGAAGCTGAAGAAGACTTTCAACGTCCGGGCGGCGCGCAAGGCAGAGGCGCAGCCGGTGGCCGGCCGGGTGCGCGCAAAGAATACGGAACCGATTTGGTACTGCGGAACCTGGCAAACAACAGCGAACGAACATTTACCGATGCGCTGGATTACAGTTTCAGCAAAGACGCCAAGACATTGGTGTACACAGTTTCAGCACGCAAGGAAGACAGCAACGGGATTTTTGCCGCGACTCCTGGGGATGAAGCTGCGCCGGTCCAATTGCTGACGGGCAAGGGAAAATATAACAAGCTGACCTGGGACGAAGATCAAACCCAATTGGTGTTCGCCAGCGACAAAGACGACGCTGCGGCCAAGCAACCGAAAATCAAACTGTATCGCTGGGATCGCAAAGCAGCGACAGCAACGGAAATTCTTTCTACAACAACCGAAGGCTTCCGTTCGGGAATGGTCATCAGCGAACGCGGCGCACTGAGTTTTTCCGCTGACGGCAGCAAGCTCTTTTTGGGTGTCGCGCCTCCGCCGGAACCGGAAAAAGAAGCTGATACCGAACCCGCCGATGAAAAGGTTTCCGCCGATCTTTGGTCTTGGAGGGACGATTTCATTCAACCAATGCAGAAAGTCCGCGCGACACAGGAAGCCAATAGATCCTACCGAGCCGTTTTCAACGTCAAAGACGGGAAGTTCGTTCAACTGGCCGACACAACAATGGAAGGGTTGAATCCGACGTCGAGCGGCGATTGGGCAATCGGGACTGACGACCGCGCGTATAGAAAGTTTGTCGGATACGAAACCAATTATTCGGATGTGTATCTGGTCAACACTTCGGACGCTTCGCGCAAATTGCTGCTGAAGAAGTTTCAATCGAACGTTTCGTTTTCGCCGAACGGCAAATACGCCGTGTTTTACGACGGCAAAGACTGGGGCAGCATTTCCATCCCCGATGGCAAGTTCACCAATCTGACCAAAGATTTGCCGGTCAAATTCTTCCGCGAAGACGACGACCATCCGGATCGTCCGCCTTCATACGGCAACGGCGGCTGGGCGAAAGACGACAAGTACGTATTGCTGTATGACCAGTACGACGTTTGGCAAATCGCTCCCGACGGTTCGTCAGCAAAAAATCTAACCGACGGCGTTGGCCGCAAAGAGAAAATTGAGTTTCGCGTGGTTCGGTTGGAACAGGAACGCGCTGGTGATCGCGGCTTCGATCCTGCCAAGCCGTTGCTACTGGCAGCGGAAAACGAATGGACACGCGACAGCGGATTTTACCGCGACAAGATTGACGGCAGCGCCGCGCCGGAAAAATTGCTGATGGCCGCAAAAGCATTCACTACGCCAATCAAAGCCAAAGACGCTGATGTGTTGCTGTTGACGGCTTCGCGCTTCGATGAATTCCCTGACCTGCAAGTCACCGACTCCAACTTCAAATCGCTGAAAAAAGTCAGCGACGTTGGCAAACAAAAAGATCAATTCACCTGGGGCAAATCCGAACTGGTTCGCTTCAAAAACACGGACGGCGTGCCGCTGACCGGTATGTTGATCAAGCCTGACAACTTCGATCCGAAGCAGAAATATCCGATGATCGTGTACATCTACGAAAAGCTTTCGGATGGCGTGCATCGGTTCGTCAATCCATCGCCGGGACATTCGATCAACGCCAGCTATTACGCCAGCAACGGATATCTGGTCTTCATGCCAGACATCGTTTACACGGTGGGTTATCCCGGTCAGAGCGCACTGAAATGTGTGCTGCCCGCCGTGCAAACAGTCGTGGATCAAGGCTTCGTCAACGAGAACGCCATCGCCATTCAAGGTCACAGTTGGGGCGGTTACCAGATCGCGTACATGGTCACGCAAACCAATCGCTTCAAAGCAGCAGTGCCGGGGGCGCTGGTGGCGAATATGACCAGCGCATACAGCGGCATCCGCTGGGGCACCGGATTGCCTCGGCAATTCCAATACGAACGAACGCAAAGCCGCATCGGCGGCAATTTGTGGGAAGAACCGATGCGATACATCGAAAACTCGCCGGTCTTCCAGGCTCCCCGCGTCCAAACGCCGATTTTGATGCTGCACAACGACGCCGATGACGCTGTTCCGTGGTATCAAGGAATTGAGTTCTATCTGGCGCTCCGGCGACTGAACAAAGAAGTTTATATGTTCACCTACAACGGCGAACCGCACGGCATTCGCCGCCGCCCGAACCAGAAAGATTACACGCGACGCATTCAGGAATTTCTGGACAATAAACTGAAAGGCGCTCCTGAACCGGAATGGATGCAGAAAGGAATTCCCTACCTGCAACGCGAAAAGGAAAAAGAGCAGTACAACAAACCCGTTGCTGATTTGAGCGAAAAACGGCAACAGTGAATCGTCGAGCGTTAGTCATAATTCGATGATTTGGTTTATGGCGAATGCCCCGAAGGGGCAAAAGAAAATAGCCAGGGGCAAAGCGCAGCGACGCCCCTGGTAAACAGACCCTCTTGCTGGCAAGCCCTGAACGGGCGAAAGACAATCATGATCTGTCGCCCTTTCAGGGCTTGCACAATTTTCGGCATCGTTCCCAGGGCGTTGCCCTGGGCTATCATACTTTGCCCCTTTGGGGCATTCGGACTTTGTTTTCGACAAATCTGAAATCGAAATCAAACAATTCTTTCCAGGAGATTTTATGCACAGCAAATCGGCCAAGCGCGTGCTGGCTGTTTTCATCGCATCGCTGTTGGCTATCAATGCGACTTCGTTTTCCATTGCCGCCCAATCCAAAACCGACGCCGATTGGGAAGAAAAACTTCGCTCAATTCCGAAAGCTGAAAACCTGAAAGAGTACATGAAAAAGCTGACGGCGGAGCCGCATCACATCGGTTCAGCGGCGGGCAAACGGTACGCGGAATGGATGCGCGATCAGTTGAAAGGCTGGGGTCTGGACGCCAAGCTGGAAGAATTTGATGTGCTGTTCCCGACGCCCAAAGAGCGCGTGCTGGAACTGGTTGCGCCGGAAAAATATCAGGCGAAGCTGAAAGAACCTGTGCTGGCCGAAGACCCGGATTCTGGCGACGAAAATCAGTTGCCGACTTACAACGCCTATTCCGGCGACGGTGACGTAACGGCGGACTTGGTGTACGTCAATTACGGCATCCCGGCAGATTACGAACAATTGGCGCGGATGGGCGTGGACGTCAAAGGCAAGATCGTCATCGCCCGATACGGCGCAAGTTGGCGCGGCATCAAACCCAAAGTCGCTTACGAACATGGAGCGATTGGCTGCCTGATTTACTCTGATCCAAAGGAAGATGGCTACTACGCAGGCGACGTTTATCCGAAAGGCCCCTACCGACCGGAATTCGGCGTCCAGCGCGGCAGCGTGATGGATATGCCGATTCACCCCGGCGATCCGCTGACTCCGGGCTGGGGAGCAACCAAAAACGCCAAACGTTTGTCGCGCGACGAAGCGAAGACCCTGATGAAAATTCCTGTGCTGCCGATTTCGTATGGTGACGCTTTGCCGCTGCTGAAATCGCTTGGCGGAAACACAGTGCCGGAAGCCTGGAAAGGCGCTTTGCCGATCACGTATCACGTTGGGCCTGGACCGGCGAAAGTTCACTTGAAAGTTGTTTCGGACTGGAGCCTGCACACGCTATACAACGTCGTCGCAAAAATCGAAGGCAGCACGTATCCAGACGAATGGGTGATTCGCGGCAACCATCACGACGCCTGGGTCAATGGCGCGGACGATCCAACCAGCGGAATGGTCGCGGTTCTGGAAGAAGCTCGCGCGTTCAGTGAATTGCTGAAACAAGGCTGGCGGCCCAAACGCACGATCATTTTTTGCGGCTGGGATGGCGAAGAACCCGGCTTGCTGGGTTCGACCGAATGGGTGGAACAACACGCCGAAGAGTTGAAGCAAAAAGCTGTCGCGTACATCAATTCCGACAGCACCAGCAAAGGCAGCTTCGGCGCCAGCGGTTCGCACACGCTGGAACGTTTCGTCAATGACGTAGCTCGTTCAGTCATGGATTCCAAAGGCAAAGCTTCGTTGTGGGATGGGATGCGCAGTCGCAGACGCGGGCCAGCCAACGACGCGGACAGCGAACGAGCCGACATACGGATCGGCGCGCTCGGGTCCGGGTCGGACTACACGGCGTTCATTGACCATCTGGGAATCGCGTCGCTGAACATTGGCTTTGGCGGAGAAGCAGGTGGAGGCATTTACCATTCGATTTACGATTCCTTCGCCTGGTACACGCGCTTTTCTGATGGAACATTTGAATACGGCCAGAATCTGGTTCAAGTGGCGGGCACAATCACGATGCGGCTGGCAGATGCCAAGATTTTGCCGTTTGAGTTCACAAACTTCGCTGAAACCGTTGGAACGTACGTCGAAGACGTTTCCAAGTTGCCGAAACAAAACGTTGACCTTTCGCCATTGCGGACTTCGGTCGAAAAACTGAAACGAGCCGCCAGCGATTACGACCGTGCGCTCGGAGCCATCCTCCGCACTGGCTCGCTTCCGGCAGACGCCAAAGAACTGAATCGGCTGCTATACCAATCCGAACGCAAGCTGCTTTCCGAAGCCGGACTGCCTCGCCGCGACTGGTTCAAGCATCAGATTTACGCTCCAGGTTTTTACACTGGCTACGGCGTGAAAACGCTGCCCGGCGTCCGCGAAGCGTTGGAGCAACAGAACTGGACGGAAGCCTCGGAGCAAGTCAAAGTTATCAGCCAAACGATTGGCGCGATGACGGCTCAAATTGAAGCGGCAACCGCCAAACTTCGCGGCAAATAATCGAATCAAAAGACTCTCCCACGAAGCCACACGAAGTTTCACGAAGGAAAGCAGTTTCGTCTTTCTTTTTC
>CAZXHW010000052.1:0-8397 GCA_964639915.1 uncultured Heliomicrobium sp. | reverse complement strand
TCAAACCGCGCCCGTACACTCCAAGTCGTTCGCTGAAATGCAAACTCTTTGGGGGTGCATTGGTTTCGATGGGAGACCTGAGGCGACGGATGCATACCGGGAAGTCTGTAACCCGTAAACTGCAGGCAAAACCTTAATTGCGAACCAAGAACTCGCAATGGCAGCCTAGTTAATCCTAGTTCACTGCCCGTTCGCTCCGGCATCGCCTGTGTGCCGGAATCCGAGCGCCGACTTTGCAGGCTAGCGATTCAGCGCAGGTCAGAACTGAAAAGCGAAATAAATCTGGCATAGTTTGGGCCCGGTTCTTCGCCGCTTCTGCTACCGGGCACGAGCGAAACTTTAAGCGAAGCGGCTAAGTATGTAGATTCCTTCGATGACGGCTGCCAGACGTCGGTTCGATTCCGACCACCTCCATTCCACGCATGATTGAAACGGATCTAGCTTGGCTTGCAGGATTGCTCGAAGGCGAGGGTTCATTTTTGAAAGCGCCTCCGAGCAATCCTAATTGCCCACGTATAAGCCTGGAAATGACCGACAAAGATGTAGTTGAACGCGCCGCCTTGCTAATGGGCGGTAAAGCGGTCAAAAGACTTCTCAAAAGTACGGTGTGGAAGCCAACTTATCGAGTCGTCATAAAAGGTTCTCGTGCTGTCGCATTGATGCGGTTACTGCATTCGAAGATGGGAGAGCGGCGACGTTCACAAATTGACATCGCCTTGGAGAAATACATTGAGAGAATGAAGGGCGATAACACACGCCGTCTTTCTGAAGATCAAGTTAGAGAAATCCGGCAACGAAACGGTTATACAATCTCGGCTCTTGCAAGAGAGTTTGGAGTGTCACGACCAACCATTCGGAGCATACGTGATCGCAAATCTTGGGTGAATGTAAAAGAGACAATCTAAATCCGAGTTTCTCTATCCATCACTTTTAGCCAATCTCGAATTTCAAATTTGAGATTGGCTTTGTCATCTTTACCTATGAATTCTCTTCCCATTGGCATTTTTGATTCCGGCGTAGGCGGTTTGACCGTGCTCAGAGCCCTTCGTAAACGCTTGCCACAGGAAAGCGTTATTTACCTGGGCGACACGGCGCGCGTTCCGTACGGGACGAAATCCCGTGGAACGATTGAGCGCTACGCCATCGAAGACGCCGCCTTCCTGATCGAAAAAGGCGTCAAAATGATTGTCGTCGCCTGCAACACGGCTTCGGCAATGGCGCGCGAAAGCTTGCGCCGCGATTTCGACATTCCTTTTTTGACGGTGCTGGGGCCGGGAGCCAGGGCTGCTGCGAAGGCGACACGAAGCGGGCGAATTGGCGTCATCGCCACTGAAGCAACGACGGAAAGCGGAGCTTACGAGCGAGCAATTCACGAAGCTTGTGAAGACAAATCAGTTGAAATCTTTTCGCGCGCCTGCCCATTGTTTGTCTCACTGGTGGAAGAAGGCGAAACCGATTCGCAGGTTGCGCGGCTGATGGCGGAACAGTATCTTGCTCCCCTGCGGCGAAGGGAGATTGATACCTTGGTGCTGGGCTGCACGCATTACCCACTGCTGAAAACTGTCATCGCCGAAACGATGGGCAGCGAAGTGACGCTGATTGATTCTGCCGAAGCTGTGGCAGAAGAAACAGCCCAATTGTTGGAACAGGCCGGACGGCTGGATACGGACAGTGAGCCGCCGCAAAGCCGGTTTTATGTAACTGATGCAGCCAAACGATTTCATCGAATTGCGGAAAGGATTTTAGGCGCGCCGCTGGAACATCTGGAAGCGGTGGAAGTCTGGGGACATGACAAACTCTGAAAACAAAACTCGTAACGACGGTCGGCAACCTTTGGATTTGCGGCCTGTCAAAATGACTTGCGGCTTTACCAAATACGCCGAAGGTTCCGTGCTGATCGAAGTCGGCAACACACGCGTGCTTTGCACTGCGACAATTGAAGACAAAGTGCCCGGTTTTTTGAAAGGCAAAGGCGTCGGCTGGGTGACGGCGGAATATTCAATGCTGCCGCGCGCGACGCACACTCGCACGCCGCGCGAAGTTAGCAGAGGCGGCCTGTCGGGTCGCACGCACGAAATTCAGCGGCTGATTGGCCGCAGCTTGCGGTCAGTTGTGGATATGGCTGCGCTGGGTGAGCGAACCGTGACGGTTGATTGCGACGTGATTCAGGCCGATGGTGGCACACGCACGGCTTCGATCACCGGAGGCTTTGTCGCGCTGGTGCTGGCACTGGAAAAGCTGTTTGATTTTGGCAAGATTGCCCGCCCGGCGTTGCGCGATTTCATTGCGGCAGTCAGCGTAGGCATTGTCGGTGAACGAGCGTTGCTTGACCTGGATTATGTCGAAGATTCTGCCGCCGAAGTGGATATGAATGTTGTGCGAACCGGCGACGGCCGTTTTGTCGAAATTCAGGGGACGGCGGAAACCGAACCGTTTAGCCGCGACCAAATGAATGACCTGATCGCTGCCGCAGAAATCGGCGTAGACGGGTTGATTGCAATTCAACGCGAAGTACTCGTTCAGGCACTTGGACAAACGCTCGGTCGGACGCAGTTTCGCGCAATGATTGATCCCGCTTCTGGTAAAAAAGTTAATTGGAAGGAGAGTGCATCCTGATGAAACGCAATTTTATTTTCGCTTTTTCGCTTTTACTTTTGACCGCCGTCTTTTCCGTTGAAGCTTTGGCTCAGGAAGTGTTTGAAGACCCGGATGGCAAATACTCGATTTCTCTGCCTGCGGGCTGGCTGGGCATTGTCAACAAGGACGGGCTTGGCCGTAACGAAGTGAACATTGTTTACAAAAACCGTGAAAACGGCGCGCTGAAAGTTCGCCGTATCGAAGAAGCCGAAGGCAAAATGGAAGTGATGGATTACGCCAATAAAGACGAATCTGATCGCATTCGTTTTCAGCCCAAGTATGACAAACTCAATTTGGAAAAGTTTGTCATTGGCGCGGGTAAATCCGGCGCACTGCTGTCTTACGATTACTTTTCCACCAGCGGTCAGCCCTTCACCGGGCGAATTTATTATCTGCGTGGCGACGAAAATACAATTTACGTCCTGCATTTTACCGGCAGGAAAAACATACTGGGCACGTTGCGCAGCCATACAGATGCAATTGCCCGGTCTTTCAAAACAAGCGACAGCAAAGCAAAGTAAAGTTTAGCCTTGTGCCTGATGCCGCGCGGCTAATTGGCCGCAAGCAGCCGAAATATCCTGCCCGCGCGGTCGGCGGATAAAAGCTGGAACGTCTTTGTCCGTCAGGATTTTTTGGAAAGCCAGAATGCGCGGCATTGGCGAAGCCTGGTAAGGCAATTCCGGCGCAGGATTGTGCGGAATCAAATTCACTTTGGCACGAATGCCGTTGAGCAGCTTGACCAACCGCCGAGCATCTTCATCGCTGTCATTCACTCCTGCCAGCATCACATACTCAAATGTCATCCGCTCGCGTTCGTCCAGCGGATATTCCCTGCAAGACTTCATCAGTTCCGCCAGCGTGTATTTGCGATTGATTGGCATCAAATCGTTGCGCTGCTCTTCAGTCGTTGACGAAAGCGAAATAGCCAGATGGGGCCGAACAGTTTCGTTGGCAAAATCGTAAATGCGCGGCACGATGCCGGAAGTCGAAACCGTCACGCGTTTCGGGCTGATGCCCAAGCCATTCTGATCGGCCATCACACGAATGGATTGCATCACTTCCTGATAATTCAAAAAGCTTTCGCCCATTCCCATAAACACCAGATTCGTGCCATGCGGAGTTTCCGCTCCGACGCCGTAAACCTCGTTCAGCACAATCACGACCTGCGAAATGATTTCGCCTGCGGTCATGTTTCGCTTCACGCCAAGCTGAGCCGTCATGCAGAACTTGCAGCCGACGGCGCAACCGACCTGGCAACTGATGCAGATTGTGTCGCGCCGTTCTTCGGGCATGAAAACGGCTTCGGCTTCGCGGCCATCGCCCAGTCGCAACAGATAACGCCGCGTGCCATCGCTGGAATAGAAAACCCGCTCGATTTTGGTTTCGGTGACAACTGCTGTCTGGCTGAGCTTTTCGCGCAGCGATTTTGACAAGTCGGTCATCTGCTCGAAATCCAGCGCACGGCGAGCGTAAATTCCCTGATAAAGCTGTTTGCCACGAAATGGCGCTTCTCCAAGCTGGCGGGCAAATTCAATCAATTCGTCTTCGGTTTTCCCTAAAAGTGATGTCATCTAGTTGATTCTAAATCGAACCTGCCCTCAGCGACAAAAGCAGGCTTGGCCGTTTTTGTCGAGGTGTGTTACAAAGCGCCCGTCACGAAAACCACCCATTTATTACAACGAGATAAAAGTATGACCCCAACTGTTCATCAACGACGTCCGAGCATCAGTGTATTTTTTCCGGCTTATAACGACCAGGACTCAATCGGCAAAATGGTCAACAAAGCTTTGGCCATCTTGCCGCAGTTTGCTGATGACTATGAAGTAATTGTCGTCAATGACGGCAGCAGCGACGGCACGGCTGCTGCACTGGATGAACTAGCTCGAAAAAATTCTGCCGTTCGCGTGGTTCATCATCAGCGCAATCGCGGCTACGGCGGAGCCTTGCGGACAGGGTTTCTAACGGCAACCAAAGATCTGGTTTTTTACACTGACGGCGACGGGCAATATGACGCGAGCGAACTCGCCAATCTAATTCCCTTGATGACTAACGATGTGGATGTTGTAAATGGGTACAAGATCAAACGGTCGGATGCTAAACGCCGCGTGGTGCTGGGTGCAATGTACAAAATGCTGGCGCGGATGATGTTCCGATTACCGATTCGCGATGTGGATTGCGATTTTCGGTTGATGCGGCGAGAAGCGATTCAAGCCATTGATCTAGTTTCAACCAGCGGCGTCGTTTGCACGGAAATGATTTATAAACTTCATCGCGCAGGCTGCAGGTTCACCGAAACCCCTGTTCATCATTACCCGCGACTGCACGGCCAATCGCAGTTTTTCACCTTTCGCCGCGTCGGCAAAACCGCTTTCGACTTTTTCGCTTTATGGCTGCGACTGGTGCTGTTTTCCAGATTGAATTTCGGCGCGCGGGCGGTGACCAAGGCTAGCGAACAGGTCTAACTTCTTTCAGTTCCCGGCAGGCTTTTGAACGATGCAAATAACCGACAACCCGGCGGGTAATTTGGCCCGCGGATTTCGCAGAATCTTTGCTTCGGCAAGCAGAAATTTAGTCAGCAATTGATTCAGCCATTCCAAATTCGGCGGCAACGGTTTCACGTCAGAACCGCCATCAGCCAGCCCCAACGGCTTAAACAACAATCGCCGTACTGCGACCGCCGGAAACAAAAAACTGTTGGCGTAAGTTTCCCGCAGCACCTTAAATCCCACGCGCTCCAATTTTCCGCGCAACTCGCCGAGTGTGTATCGCCGCACGGTATCCAAGGCTTCATCGTGTCCGCTACGCATCCAGCGGTAGGCCGGCCCGCGTACAAACCCAATTCCACCGGGTTTCAATACACGCCACATTTCTTCAATGGATTGATCGTCCGTGCCTTCGCCCGGAATTTGCACCAGCACGTCAAAGCTCGTGACCAAATCAAATGATTCATCCGCAAATGGCAAATCCGTCGCCGAAGCAAGCGCCAACATCGGATGGTTTCGCTGCTTACAAAAAGCAATTGCCAACGGAACCGGATCAATTCCAACGATATGGCCTTTTCCAGAATATCGCACCAGCCATTCCAAATTGCCGCCCGTTCCGCAACCGGCATCCAGAATCGTTCTGTTCGCAGCCGGGAGAAATGGATCTAGCAGGCTGGCGGTGATTTCGCGCATCCCAGCGAACCACCAGAATCGTTCTTCCAGAGCGTACAAATATTCATAATCTTCGTTTTGCATGTGGAGGAAGGAGCCGATCGCGAATTATTCTGCCTTTCGCGCCATTTTGTGAGGGCAAATGGGGGTGTTTATACATTCATCAGCCAGCACCAATCGCTCGACAGGAATCCCGTTAACAATATGGGATTCAATAATTTCCGGCACATCAGCCGGTGTAACGCTGCCATACCAAACAGCTTCAGGGTAGACGGCCACAGTCGGCCCATGTTCGCATTGGTCAAGACAGCCTGCGCGATTGGCCCTGACCGAAGTCTTTAGCCCACGTGCGGCCAGTTCCTGCTTGAAAATCAGTTGCAAACTTCCAAGTCCATCTGGATCGCAGCACCCTCGTGGATTTTCCGGCGAACGCTGATTGGTGCAGACAAAAATGTGTTGCTCAAATTTTGGCATATTCTTTGATAGCAAAGATGATTCAAGATCGTCGAGTGAAAGCCACGGCAGTGTGCCCCACAGGTTTTCACGTCGTCAAGCATGGCTGGCTGGTCTGACCGGCTTTGTCAGTTTTGACACGGAACAAACTCAATAAATACATATACTTCTCTGGCAGGTGACTGATTTTAGATCGCAAATATTAATTACCTGAAAGATAGAGATTTTCGACAACGAATTTCGGCAATCGGGAGTATATTTTGCGTTCAATGGGACACTGATTGGCTTTGCTAATAAGGAATCCGCGAGTTTGAGAGGTCGTAAGTCTTTTTCAGGCAGCGAGGTTCTAAACGACAATAGACTAAAAAAAGACAGAAGGGGGAAACAGAGATGACGAAAATTACAAGTGATACATTGAAATTAGTGAACAAGTTGTCGGACGCGAAACGCCGCAAAGTTGACGCAATTGTCCGACGCCACGTTCGGGCCTGCCACCAGAATGGGTTTGACCCGGAAAATCTGGATCGGGTTTATATCGAAGCGATAGAAATGATCAATATTGAGGACCGTTTCCCGGAACCGATTGTGACTGAAGACAAGCGAAACTGGGAACCGTTTCGCCAATATGATCAATACATCAGTCCTAAAGCCGCTTAACTGCGATTTGGAAAAGTGGCAATCCAGCAAGATTTTAGCCGGAACAATAGCTGACCGGAAATATCGGGGATGCGCTCTCAAGCGTGTCCCCGATTTTGTTTCGCAAGAGCGCCTGTAACTGGCCGTTCATCGGTTGGATAAGAGTGGGGGCAGGGTGAAGCAGGGAACTTCTGCAAAGTCCGGTTCGCCAATTCGACACCAAGTGGGGCTTTCGGTATAATCCGCCGCTTGGAATTCGACACCAATCTCAATAGACAATACAGCGTAATAAGACATGCTCGGACAGGGTGTACGACATAGCTGCCCCGTAGCGAAGCGTTTCGATCAAGGAGTTTTTGAGCGTGAAAAGAATTTTTCTGCTTTCATTCATTGTCATCAGCACCATCTTTGGCCTTGTTGCCGCCCTCAACCACACTGCCGCACAACAAACAACCGCAACTGATGAAGTTTCCATTGCCCTGCTGCCTGTGACCCCGAATGTCATTGGGACTCAAATTCGTGGGGTCAGCAACGACGGCAAGCGAATCGTTTTTGATTCGATCAACGATTACAACGGCAGGAACGTGGACAGCAATCGCGACATCTGGGTTTATGACGTTGATTCGCGCAGCATTATACAGATCACTGATACGGCAGATCTGAAAGAAGACACGACTGATACAACTAAGGTTACAACGTTCATCGACAACGAAACGCCGGCAATCAGCGGTGATGGCACAAAGATCGTTTTTGTTTCGAACGCCGATCTAGGTGGAACAACAAATGCCGACCGCAACTACGAAGTTTATATTGCCGACCTGCCACGCAATTCGACGACGCCGACCATCAGTCGCATCACAGACACTGAAAAAAACTCTGATAACGAAGTCATCAAGGGAATTTTCAACAATTATTCACCAACGATTAATGACGACGGTTCGGTTGTTGCGTTTGTTTCGACGAGACAGAACTTCAAAGCCGTTACAGGTGGCGCACAAGCTTTCGCTGCTATCAAAGAAGGCCCAACGAATGCAACGCCAGACGGCAACGGTGAAATTTTTATTTACCGCAACGCTACCAAACAGTTCTCACAGGTCACTGTGACGCGCGATGTGGACGCCACAGTCAACTTTGTCGTCAAAGGCTTTAACGCCAATCCTTATTTAAGTGGCAATGGCCAGACACTGGCTTTCTTGTCGGGATTCAACTTCACTGGCGCAACGGCCAATAAAAACACAGATTTCAACGGAGAAATCTTCACCTACAAGGTTGGCGATCCTGCAAACACAACCCGGCAGATAACTGACACCACAGGAGTTCCAGCGTTCCCGTCAAATGGCGTGATGACCGTAATGCTTGCCTTCACGCATCCGATCAGCGCCGACGGAACAAAACTCGTTTTTGAATCGGCAGGAGATTTTGCCGGAAAGAATTCTGAAAAAGTGCGTGAAGTGTTTCTGGCTGATTTGAGCACTGCGACCACAAAATTCACGCAGATAACGGATCAGACGGCGGT
>CAZXHW010000051.1:0-17390 GCA_964639915.1 uncultured Heliomicrobium sp. | reverse complement strand
CCAGCGATGATTCGGCAAGGGGATCTGCCAGAAGGTTCGCCTCGGACCTGCGCCCATCGTGTACGCAGCGTTTTCCTGTTCCGTGCCCAGATGCCGCAGCACGGGCACAACTTCGCGCACGACGAACGGTAGCGAAACAAAAATTGTCGCCAACAACATTCCCGGCAGCGCAAACACCACGCGAATGTTCAGCGCATCTATGACGCTGGTGAACCAACCGTTGCGTCCAAAGAGCAAAATCAACATAAAACCGGCAATCACAGGCGAGACGGCGAACGGCAGATCAATTAACCCATTCAGAATGCGCCGTCCTTTGAAATCATCCCGCGCCAATACCAGCGAAATACAAATGCCAAAAACTGTGTTGACCACTGTTGCAGTCACCGCTAGCAGCAGCGTCAGGTAAAGCGCGTTCAACGCTTCGCGCGTGCTCAGCGCCTGAATCATCGCGCCGAAACCCGAAGAGATTGCACCCCAGGCAATGGCCGTAAGCGGCCCGCCCAGCAACAGCACCGCATAGCCAACCACAATTGCGACCAGCAACCATTCAGCGCCTTTCGGTCGTTTTACCAAAGAGCGCGAATGAGCAGCAGCTTGCAATTTGTCGCCAGCATCAAGCTGCGCCATGGCTTCCTCCTTGCCGCTCCTGCATCCAATCCACGAACATCATCAAGGTGAAGGAAAGCGCCAGCAGCAACAGCGACATTGCGCTGGCCCCGCGCTGATTCTGCGATTCGATCTGCCCGAAGATGTAGACAGGCGCAGTCAGCGTGCTGCGCGGAATATTGCCTGCGACAATCACGATGGAACCGAATTCGCCAAGCGCCCGTGCGAAGCTGAGCAGCGCCCCGGTCAACACAGCAGGCCGAATTGCCGGCAGAATGATTTCGCGAAAGGTGCGCCACGGCGAAGCGCCCAAGGTCCAGGCGGCTTCTTCCTGCGCTTGGTCAATTTCCATCAACACAGGCTGCACCGTGCGAATGACAAATGGATAGGTGACAAACAGCAGCGCCAGCACGATACCCGGCTGCGCAAAGATGATCTGAATGCCGTGCGCTTCCAGCCACGCGCCCATCACCTGTTGTGGCCCATACAGCACAACCAACATCACGCCTGTTACAAGCGTCGGAATGGCGAACGGCAAATCAATCAGGCTGTTGAGCAATGAGTTGCCAAAGAAACGATACCGCACCAGCACATAAGCCGTTAGCGTTCCAATCACGGCGTTGATCACCGTCATCACAACCGCCGTCAGCAAGGTTAATCGCAGCGCCGCAAAGGCAATTGGGCTGGCAAGATCACGCCACAACAGTCTTATCCCATCGCGCAATCCGTGCTCCAGTAGCGCCGTAAGCGGCAGCACAATCATTACGCCCAGATAAATCGCTGCTACGGCGCGCAAGCCCCATCTGCCCCACGGCCGTGGAGCGGCGTAGGAAATCGCTTGCTGTGGAAATTGCGCCGAAGTCACGTTCATGGCGTTGCGTGTAATTCCTCGAAACTGCGTGTGTAAGCGCCGGCCGAACCGAACAACGTCGTTGCCACTTGTTGCCAGCCCCCCAGAAACTCAATCTTCCAAAGGTCTGCAACCATCGGATATCGTGCGGCAACTTCAGTCGCTGCATCCGGTTCCACCGGGCGCAATCCGTATTTGGCAAACACACGCTGTGCTTCTTTTGTCCACAGGAAATTGACAAAGGCTTCGGCTACTGGGCGCACACCATGTTTGTCTACATAAGTGTCAACCAGTGCCACAGGGTTTTCGATCAAAATGGTCGAGCGCGGAATGATGTAATCGTACTTGCGGCCTGCTTGCCGTCCGACCAGCACTTCGTTTTCGTACGTGATGGCCGCGTCGCCGACGCCTTTTTCAAAATTGGTGATGGATTCGCGCGCGCCTTTGTCCATGATCGAAACGTTGGCAAGCACGCGCCTGAGAAAGCCTTTGGCCTCCTCCGAATCATCCTTTGGCAATCCTGTTTGCCCGCGCAACGCAGCGCCGTAAATCGCGGCAATGTTCCATTGCGCACCGCCGGAAGTTTTCGGATCGGGCGTCAGCAGCTTTAGTCCGGGTTTGGTCAAATCAGCCCAGTCGCGGATTCCCACCGGATTGCCCGGCCTGACCGCAATGACAACAACAGAAGTCGAAACGATTCCACCAAATTGCTTGGCTTTCCAATCGTGCTGAATTAGGCCCGCCTGCGCGATGCGGGCGATGTCGCCTTCCAACGAAAGTGCCGCCACATCGGCTTCAAACCCGCTGATGATGGCGCGCGATTGCGCGCCGCTGCCTTGATACGATTCCTGGAATTCGACTTCCTGCCCGGTCTTTTGTCGCCAGTACTTCTGAAACTCCGGCAAAATCGCCTTGCTATAGGCTTCGCGCGGCGTTGTGTAAGCGCCCAATATCAGCGTCACGCGTTTGCTGTCTGCGCCAGCGCTGCCGCATCCCGCAAGCAGCAAACTCAGGCAAGCAAGCATTCCACCTGCTGAAAGTCTCTGGCCACCCGCCGAAAGATACCTGCGATTCCAGTTGTACAACTTAATGCCCATCTACTCCATTAATGGTTGAGCTCCTATTTATTGATAGGAGTTAAGGCTAAGCGTAACTCTGCGTGAAAAGGTCGAAATGAATTGTTGGGGAACTTATCGTTTGGAGGAAGATTTCAGGCTAACCACATTTGATTCCATTTGGTGGTTAGCCGGGGTACACAAGTCTGCAATGGTGGTTTGATCGAGGACGCCGACCAGTGCGGCGCGCGCTCTGGCCCAGAGCGTTTTTAGCCCGCACCCGGTTTCGAATTCACAGGGTTCATAATCATAAGGACTGACGCAGCCCATCGGCGAAAGCCGCCCGTCCAGTGTGCGGATGACTTCGCCTGCGGTGATCAGCGTGGCGGGACGAGTCAGGCGATAGCCTCCATTCAACCCCATTTGACTGATCACCAGTCCGGATTCTTTCAGTGCTTTGAGAATTTGTTCGAGGTATTTGACGGGAACGTTCCACTTCTCGGCGATTTCCCGCGCCGGGATTGCTTCGCGCTCGCTGTGGCTGGCTAAATAAATTAGCGCCCGCAAGCCGTATTCGCTTTTGGTGGAAACGTTCATTATCTAACTCCTAGTGAATGACTGGGAGTTTATACTCCGCGAAACGCCGCATCGTCAACCGCATTTCTTCACTTTTTTAGTTTTTGCCGAGTGAGCGAAAAAGATGGTGACAAGGAATCATTTGGCGAACACTTTGGCTCCCGATTCACTGAGCAAAGGATAGTGGGGCAGCAAGCGATATCCTTTCAATCCCACCACAACGGCATCTCCGTTGGATAATTCCATTTCAGTGGCGTCCCATTTATTGCGAGTGATGACCAGTGGAAACCCATCCCCATAAGAATCATCAACCAGCGCCAGTTGAGGGGAACTGGTCCCGAATTCGGCAAGCTGTGGAGACCAGAGCATCAAACGCACCACTAGGCGTTCGCTATGGCCGATATAAGAAACATCTTCAACCACAGCGCGTCCTAATACATAAGGAGTGTCGAGCAATTGCGGCTGAAAGTTGATGACCACATCTTCCGGGCGAAAGATGACTTTCACCAATTGCCGTTCAAACAGGAGTGGAGCGTCGGGTGTCGCTCGCAGTTGGATACGACCCAAGGCCACTTTGCCTTCAGTCCATCGTCCCAGCAGCACGTTGGCCGCTCCCAAAAAAGTCGCAACAAATTCGTTTTGCGGTTGGTTGTAAAGCTCGAAAGGCGTGCCAATCTGTTCGATTCTTCCGCGATTGAGCACGATGATGCGATCCGCCAGTTCCAGTGCTTCTTCCTGATCGTGCGTAATGAACATAGCAGGAATATTGCTGTTGCGTAGCAATGCGCGGACTTCACGCCGCAGCTCCAGCCGTGTAACCGCATCAAGCGCGCTAAAGGGTTCGTCAAACAACATTCCCTCTGGTTTGAAAGCCAGCGCACGCGCCAACGCCACGCGTTGTCGTTGGCCACCGGAAAGCTGCGCTGGGTATTTTTTTCTGTGTTCGCGCAAGCTGATCAAATCCAGCATTTCATCCACAGTTTCCAGCACTTCTGGTTTGCGCACCTTGCGCGTTTCCAGCCCGAAAGAAATGTTTTGTTCAACTGTTTTGCGCTGAAACAGGGCATGCTCCTGGAACACAACCCCGAGTTCGCGCATCTGTGGCGGCAGTAAATGCGCGGCTTGCCCATTCAAATGAACGGCGCCACTATCCGGCGTTTCAAGTCCGGCAATAATTCGCAGCAGCGTTGTCTTGCCGCTTCCCGAAGGCCCCAGCACCACCAAAACTTCCCCTGAAGCGATTTCAAAACTAATGTCGTCCAGAATCTGCTGGTCGCCAAATCGCTTTGATAAATTGACTATTTGAATTGCTGTCTGGTTTTCTGTTTGCATCTTTCCTCTCCTCATCCCAGCACGATTTTGAAAGATTATGAACATCATTTGAGACTCGGACAAGCAGGATATTTGGAGGCAAAATTTTTGGCGAGCCTGCGAAATAATGTGATCCCACGCCTTGCGATGCGCTGTGAGCCGATACCTCGTTGACAGAGGGTGCAAGAAATTCTTATGCTCTGGACCGGAAATAGAAGGCGT
Organism: uncultured Heliomicrobium sp.; assembly: GCA_964639915.1. Taxonomy (GTDB): domain Bacteria; phylum Acidobacteriota; class Blastocatellia; order RBC074; family RBC074; genus RBC074. Next base: position 12,770 of record CAZXHW010000051.1, on the reverse strand, counting down.
AAACCTACCATGTGACAGACTGCGACCTTCGTTTGATCTCGTCTGCGCTCACATCCTTCCAACCCGGAAAGGATTGCAGGCTATCTTTAATAATCAACTCAATAATTCCTCCCTCAACCAAGACGTTTTTTGTCCTATGTCCAAGTCATTTCATCATCTGCCTGAAAATATAGAATCCCTTTTTCTGCGTTTGTCCACGAGAAAATTATGGTTTGGAGCAATGATCCTCATCAGTGCTCTGGGATGCGGTTGCACGCCCGGAGAGGAGGCTTTGCGGGAACAGCACGCCAGTGTGGTCAGCAAAGCCGAAGGACTTCAACTTCCTGTCAATATGAGCTCGGAAGAACTAGCGTCTCTAGAGCGGATTGGCCCGTTGCTGGATTCCGTGAGCGCGGAAATGGGAGGAAACAGTCAATTGACGGGGAAAACGCAGATCATCTTGAAGGGGCTAGAGCTTTTACAAACCGACACGCTTCATACCCGGCCTGGCCTGGAAGATTTCAAAGGAACCTGGGACGCCATCACTACTTCCTGGGGTGGAGCTGCGCGAATGTTGCCTACGGATGCCGCCGTGGCTTTGGCTGCGGTCGAAACTTCGTTTCGAACTGCCAGAAGCACGCTGAGTTCAGCCACTGGGCTATGGCAATTGGTCAACCCGAAAGCGCCGTCAGGAGCACAGGAACGATTTGAACGCCCAGCCAACTATTGGCAGCAAATGTACAACGATTGTTTTGACAAGCTGGATGGAATCCAGAACCTGGAACTGAGAAAGCAGACCGCCGGAATGCTGGCCCATTGGCTGAATAACGCGCATAACGTTGATCGCGTGCCCGGATCGCAGGAGCTGCAAGACATCAAAGTTCCGCTGATCATCGCCCAATATCTTAATGGCCCGTCGGTGCTGAATAACGCAACCGAGCCTTCCATCCGCATCGTCACCAGAGTTGCCGCTGTTGGCAAAAATCCCCCGCCGCGAATTTACGTTGCCCGATTTGCGGTGTATTTGGCAATTGTTCGCGCTTATTACGATTATGCGCAGATGCAGGGGCTGGGCGAAACCGATTCTTACCGCACGCTGGAAATACAGCCATTCTTCCAGGAATCCGTAAGAAGGCATTTGTGGACGATTTTAACCACGCCGAATTTTGGGATTGAGCTTCATCACCCTTCCGAACCAACGATGCTGGAGCAGGTAAAAGGATATATCACGGGATCGTAACTCAATTCGCGCTCATCCCTAATCAGGTTCAATCCACCCTTCTTTCCTTCAAGACGATACGCCCAATGTCGCTTTACTAAAGAAATACTGAAGAGTAATTCTTTAGTCGCTTGCGACACCCTGAAACTAGACAACGCCAAATCCTTTACACGGAATGTTTTTCCGCTTGGGATGGGCGTACTGGTGCAGGGCAAAATCACCCAAACTTTCCACAGGATAAACAATGAGTAAGGCGAAAATTTTAGTGACAAAATGCTTGTTGGCCGCGATGGTTGTCGGCGCTTGTTTCAGCCCATTGCCTTCGTTACGAGCAACAGCAGCGAGCAGTGATGTTCCGGCGCTTGCCGACCTGGATCAGGGCAAGAGCGAACTGCGTCCTGTCATTGAACGCTACGTCGCGGATCGCGGCAGTTTGTCCCGTTCATATCCTGTGGAATCCTCTCCGGTGCGAATTGCGCGGTTCAAACAGTTTTATGGAGACTGGTTGGCCTTGCTCGCCAAGATGAACTTTGACGCCATGAGCCACGAAGGAAAAGTGGATTACGTGCTGCTCAAAACCAAGCTCGAAAGCGAGCGGCTGGACTTGGAAACAGAATCCAAAGCGTTGGCTGAAATCGCGCCCTTGCTGCCGTTCGCGCAAACTATCACTGACTTAGCCGAAGCGCGCCGCCAAATGCAAAAGATTGACAGCCCCAAGGCCGCTACGCAGCTCAACGATTTGGTCAAACAGATTGACGCCGCGCGCCGTTCGCTCGACACCGGTTTGCGCGCCGAACCGGGCAAGATCAAGAAATCTACAGGCAATCGCGCTGTCGCGGCGGTGGGCAATCTGCGCGGCGCATTGCGGCAATGGTATGGCTACTATAACGGCTACGATCCGCTGTTCACCTGGTGGGTCGAAGAGCCCTACAAGGCGCTGGATCAGGCGTTGGGAACTTATGGCAATTATTTGATGGAGCGCGTTGTAGGTTTGCGCGCCAGCGATTCTGGCCCCACGGTTGCGCAAGCTGGACCTCCTGCCGGTGGCGCAGGTCGAGGTGGAGCAGGTGGCCCAGGCGAGGGCGGTCAACGAGGCGGCGGTGCTTTTGCGGGAGGTGGTGCAGCTCGACCCACCAACGCGCGGACGGGAGATTACAGCGACATCGTCGGCGATCCGATTGGCCGCGAAGCGTTGATGGCCGATCTGGCATCGGAAATGATTCCTTACACGCCGGAAGAATTGATCGCCATCGCCAACAAGGAACTCGACTGGTGCGAAAACGAATTGAAGAAGGCTTCGCGCGAAATGGGCTTTGGCGACGACTGGCACAAGGCGATGGAGACTGTCAAAAACAAATACGTCGAACCGGGCAAGCAAACAGAAGTCATCAAAGACCTGGCCATCGAAGCCATCGAGTACATGGAAAAGAACGATCTGGTCACCATTCCGCCGCTGGCGCGCGAAAGCTGGCGCATGGAAATGATGTCGCCCGAACGCCAGTTGGTGAATCCGTTTTTCACAGGCGGCGAAGTGATCAGCGTTTCCTATCCGACCAACACCATGTCGCACGAAGCGAAGCTGATGAGCATGCGCGGCAACAATCCGCATTTTTCGCGCGCGACAGTCCAGCACGAACTGATTCCGGGCCACCATCTGCAAGGTTACATGACGCAGCGATACAAACCCTATCGCGGGCTGTTCAGCACTCCGTTCTGGGGTGAAGGCTGGGCCTTGTACTGGGAACTGTTGCTGTGGGATCGCGGTTTTGCCAAAACCCCGGAAGACAAGATCGGCATGTTGTTCTGGCGCTCCCACCGCTGCGCCCGGATTATCTTCTCGCTCAGCTTCCACATGGGCACGATGACACCGCAACAGTGCATTGACCTGCTGATCAAGCGCGTCGGCCATGAACCGGAAAACGCCGCCGGAGAAGTCCGCCGCTCGTTTGCGGGCAGTTATTCGCCGCTGTATCAGGCAGCTTACCTGCTGGGCGGAATGCAGATTCACGCGCTCCACAAGGAATTGGTGGACACGAAGAAAATGACCGACCGCGCGTTCCACGATCAGATTCTGAAAGAAAACCGCATCCCCATCGAAATGGTGCGCGCCATTCTGACCAAACAAAACCTGACGCGCGATTTCAAATCAAGCTGGAAGTTTTATGGCCCGGTGAATGTTCAATAACGCAATGGTTTGGTAGGACAGGTTTTCAACCTTGCCTTTACCGACATCTTTTTGGCTCCGCGCTGAAGGCGCGATGGATATTAGCCGGTGGTGAAGCCACCGGAACCGCGTCATTGATTAGGTTTGCGTCCCGGCAGGGACGCCGGACCGTGCGTTATCTGTCAAATTAACTTTGGTCCTGCGCCCTTTCGGGGCGCGGTAATGTTGGTACCTTTTCCGGTGGTTACGCGAAGCGCTTCACCACCGGCTAATATCCAGAGCCCTTTCAGGGCCAAAAGCAGAAACTACAAATTGGAAAAATGTGGGTAAAGACAAAGTTCTCAACCTGCTCCACATATTTTCGGAGAAAGGCCGCGACGTGAAACGACTGACGACCTTCATTTTCTGTTTTTTACTTGCCGCGCAAGTGCTGGCGAATGCCGGTCTGCGCACGCAGAAGGAGAAAGTAGCCAGTAAAGTCCCGTTCAAAGCGCAGGGCTTCAATCTGGGCGACGTGAAGTTGCTGGACGGACCGTTTCGGGCGGCAATGCTGCGCAATCAGCAATACCTGCTCAGCCTGGACAACGACCGGATGCTGCACAATTTCCGCGTCAATGCCGGATTGCCTTCATCGGCCAAACCGCTGGGCGGATGGGAAGCGCCGGATGTTGAATTGCGCGGCCATGCGACAGGGCATTTGTTGACGGCGCTGGCGCTGATGTATGCCAGCACGGGCGATGCGCGGTTCAAAACGAAAGGCGACGTGCTGGTTGCGGAACTGGCCAAAGTTCAGCAGGCAATGCCTTTGCGCGGGTTCAATCCGGGCTATCTGTCAGCCTTCCCGGAAGAGTTGTTCGACCGCGTGGAAAAGCGGCAGAAAGCCTGGGCGCCTTATTACACGCTGCACAAAATCCTGGCCGGATTGCTGGATATGTACCAGCTTGCCGGAAATCAGCAGGCGCTCGACGTGCTGTTGAAAAAGGCCGACTGGGTCAAGTTCCGCGTGGATCGGCTGACCGACGAACAGCAGCAGGCCGTGCTGCAAACCGAATTCGGCGGCATGAATGACGTGTTGGCCAATCTGTATGGCGTGACTGGCAATCCCGAACATTTGCGCATCGCCCGCAAATTCGATCATCAGCGAGTTTTCGATCCGCTGGCGCATGGCGAAGACGCGCTGAACGGCTTGCACGCCAACACGCAAATCCCGAAAGCCATCGGCGCGGCGCGCGAATATGAATTGACGGGCGAACAGCGCTATCACGACATCGCCAGCTTTTTCTGGGAGCGCGTGGCCGAGCATCGTTCGTACGTCATCGGCGGTCACAGCGACGACGAAGGCTTTTTCCCCATTGAACAGTTCTCGAAGCATCTGGGCGCGACCAGCACCGAAACCTGCAACACCTACAACATGCTGAAACTGTCGCGTCATCTGTTCGCCTGGGAACCGTCGGCGCGAACGATGGATTTTTACGAACGCGGCCTGTTCAACCACATCCTGGCTTCGCAGGACCCGGCCACGGCGATGATGACCTATTACGTGCCGCTGCGTCCCGGCGCGTTCCGAACGTATTCAACGCCGAACGATTCCTTCTGGTGCTGCGTCGGCACGGGAATGGAAAATCACGCCAAATACGGCGAAACGATTTACTTCCGTGCCGAGCAGGCGCTCTACGTCAACCTGTTCATCGCCTCGGAATTGAACTGGAAAGAGAAAGGCTTGTTGGTTCGCCAGGAAACAAAGTTTCCTGAAACGGATTCGACCAAGCTGACGGTCAAAGCATCCAAGCCAGTCAAGCTGGCCTTTAAGATTCGTTATCCGGCGTGGGCGCAATCGGGCATGACGCTAACGGTCAACGGCAAAAGAGAAGCCGTGACAGCCAAACCCGGCTCTTACGTCACCGTCGAACGCACCTGGAAAACTGGCGATACAGTCGAAGTGAAATTGCCGATGAATCTGCGGATGGAAGAGATGCCGGACGATCCGAAAATGGTCGCTTTGCTGTACGGCCCGATCGTGCTGGGCGGCGATCTGGGCACGGAAGATTTGACCGAAGCGCGGCGTTTTGGCCCTAGCGCTCCGCAGGTCAGCCGCGTCAAACCGATTCAGATCCCGGCTTTTGTTGGTGAAGTAAAGGACGTGCTGGCCAAGGTCAAACCTGTGCCGGGCAAGCCGCTTCATTTCGTAACGAAAGGACTGGCGCAGCCGCAGGAAGTTTCGCTCGTGCCTTTTTATTCACTCTATGCTCGGCGGTACAACGTGTACTGGAAAGTTTATCCGGCTGCCGAATGGGACAAGGTCAAAAACGACTTCGCCACCGTTGAAGCTCGCCGCAAGGTGATCGAGCGCCAGACGATTGACGCCGTCATCACCGAAAACAAACAGAGCGAGCAGGAACACAACCTGAAGGGCGATGGCTTGCTGGACGGGGAATTTGAAGACAAACGCTGGCGTTCGGCGCGCGGCTGGCTCAGTTACGACTTGAAAGTGACGCCGGACAAGCCGCTGACGTTGGTTTGCACCTTTCGCGGTAGCGAAGGCCGCTTGCGGTCCTTCGATATTTTTGTAGACGGCGAGCGGGTCGCGACGCAGACGCTGGAAATTCATCCGGCTGATTTATTTGATTATGAATACACGCTGCCCGAAACGCTGACGCGCGGCAAACAGCGCATCACCGTCAAATTCCAACCACAGCAAAATGCGCTGCTGGGCAGTTTGTTCGATGTGCGCGTGGTGCAGTTTGGGAAGTAAGTGGATGAACAAGACGTGGAACAAATCGCGCGCGGCAATGGCGGCTTTGGCCTGTTTGCTGGTTTTGTCCGTACAAGCGCAAACGTCAAAGCAATTGCTTCACCCGGACGATCCGGCAAAGAATGCCCAGGCGCCGAAGCTTTTCAACGTGCGGATGGAAACCAGTAAAGGATTGATCGTGATCGAAGTTCATCGCGACTGGGCGCCGCTGGGGGCGGATCGTTTCTATAACCTGGTGCGCGCGGGCTATTACGATCAAGTGCGCTTTCATCGGATTCGCAAAGACACATGGGCGCAGTTCGGCATCAACGGCGATCCGAAGGTTTCCAGTGTCTGGCGGACGCGGACGATTGCGGACGATCCGCCGCGCCAATCGAATCAGCGTGGAACCGTCGCTTTTGCTTTCGCCGTTCCGAATGGACGCACGACACAAGTCTTCATCAATCTGAAAGACAATTCCGCGACGCACGACAAAGAGCCTTTTGTACCGTTCGGCAAAGTCATTGAAGGCATGGAGATCGCGGATAAGCTCAACGCTGAATACGGTGAATCTGCAGGCGGCGGCATTCGCGCAGGAAAACAAGCGCCACTGTTTGAAGGCGGCAACGCCTGGCTGAAGGAAAACTTTCCGCGACTGGATTACATAGTTCGCGCAACCATTGAGAAACGGTAAATCGAAAAAACTTATGAAACGACTGATCCCCTGGGTGGCACTTTTTCTGGTGGCGTTTTCGTTGCAGGCAAGTTCGCAGCAACCAGCGAACGATTTGCTGCGCGACAGTTTTCAATATCGCAACCTCGGCCCGTTTCGCGTAGGCGGCTGGGTTTCCGAAATCGCTGTTCCCGAAACGCCAGCGAAAGCGCATCTGTACTCGTTTTATGTGGGTGTGCGTCACGGCGGAGTTTGGAAGACGACCAACAACGGAACCACCTTCGAACCAGTCTTTGACAGCCAGAACATGCCAGCCGTAGGTTCGCTGGCCGTTGCGCCATCCAATGCCGATCACGTCTGGGTGGGAACCGGCGACGCTTCGTGCGCGCGCAGCGCGTACTGGGGCGATGGCGTGTACAAATCCACGGACGCTGGAAAAACCTGGCAAAACACTGGACTGAAAGAAAGCCATCACATCGCGCGAATCATCGTTCATCCAACGAACCCGGATGTCGTTTATGTCGCGGCGATGGGTCACCTGTTTTCGACGAACGAAGAGCGCGGCGTGTTCAAAACCACGGACGGCGGCAAAACCTGGAAAAAGGTTTTATACGTCAATGACCGCACTGGCGCGATTGATCTGGTCATCAACCGCAGCGATCCGAATACGCTGTACGCCGCGATGTATGAATGCATTCGTGATCCTTGGCGGATTGTGGACGGCGGGCAGGGAAGCGCGATTTACAAAACCACGGACGGCGGTACGAACTGGAAGAAGCAGGAAGCAGGGTTGCCTAGCGGCACGATTGGCCGCATCGGGCTGGATTTGTATCAGAAAAATCCGAACACGCTTTACGCCGTGGTGGACAATCGCAACGCCAAGCCAGGAACGGAAAGCCGGCCCTCATTGATCGGCGGCGAAGTTTACAGGACGGATGATGGCGGCGCTTCGTGGCGCAAGGTCAGCGCCGACAAAGACGATGTCAGCCGCAAATCCGGCTATGCGTTCAACCAGATTCGCGTGGCGGTGGACAATCCAGACCGCGCATTCATCACGGGATCAAACCTGATCGAAACCACGGACGGCGGCAAAACCTGGGCTGGACTGGCAGCCGGAGGCTTTCAAAGCGCTCGCCCTTTCCGGCGCGCGTTTGGCGATTTTCGCACGATGTGGATTGACCCGCAGAATCCGGAGCGCATGATCGCCGGCTCGGATGGCGGCGTTTACATTTCTTATGACGGCGGCAAAACCTGCGACCATTTGAACAACCTGCCGCTCGGCGAGGTCTACGCGCTGACCGTAGATATGGAAGAGCCGTACAACATTTACGCCGGATTGCAGGATCATGAATCCTGGCGAGGTCCCAGCAACGGCTGGTCCGGCAGCATCGGCATCGAAGACTGGACGACGGTTGGCATCGGCGACGGGATGTATAACCAAGTTGATCCGACCGACAGCCGCTGGCTGTTTAACACGCAGGAATTCGGTCGCCACGCGCGGCTGGATCAAAAGACCAAAGAACGAAAGGTCATTGCGCCGACTCGGCCACAGGGGCAACCGCTTCTCCGCTTCAACTGGGTTGCGCCGCTGCGAATGTCGCCGCACGATCCGAAAACGATTTATGCCGGAGCCCAGGTGCTGTTTCGTTCGCGCGACCGAGGCGATACCTGGGAAGAAATCAGCCCGGATTTGACCAGCAACGACCCTGCGAAAATCAGCCCGCCCGGCGCGGCCATTCAGTTTTGCACCATCACGGCCATTGCCGAATCTCCCGCGCAAGCCGGTGTGATTTGGGTCGGCGCGGACGATGGCAAAGTTCAGGTGACGAAAGACGCAGGGAAAAGCTGGAACGATGTGACCAAAGCCATCGCGCAAGCTGGCGGGCCGGAAGACGCTTGGACAAGTCGAGTGTTTGCTTCGCACCATCAGGCGGGGACGGCGTATGTCGCGAAATCACGGCACCGTCAGGACGACTTCCGACCGTTTCTGTTCAAGACCACGGACTTCGGCATGACTTGGACGCAGATTACAACCGGCTTGCCAATGCGAACGATCAATGTGGTTTTTGAAGACCAGAAAAATCCGGATCTGCTGTTTGTCGGCAACGACGCGGGCGTTTACGTTTCGCTGAATGGTGGAAAACAGTGGGCGGCGCTGAAAGGCAACATGCCGGTTGTTCCGGTTCACGATCTGATTGTGCATCCGCGCGAAGGAGATTTGGTGGTGGGAACGTATGGGCGCGGCATCTGGATTACAGACATCACTCCGCTGCGCGAATTGAATCAGGCGCTGGCGATGGATGCGCACCTGTTCGCTGTTGAACCAAAAGCGCGTCGCCGCGAAGGCGCGCTTGGGAATTATCGTTTGTATGGCGACCGGCTGGCTGTCACGCCGAACGAACCGAACGGCATGACGCTCACCTTTTATCTGAAAGATGCGCCGACAGAGAAAGTTACGTTGACGGTAACGGACGTAACCGGAAAGGTCGTTCGCACGTTAGAGCCAGCAGCGAAAGCCGGACTCAATCGCGTTTTCTGGGACTTGAGCGAAGGCGGGCGCGGCGCGGCTCCGGGCGGGGAATTCAGGCCCGGCGCGGGTTTACGAACCGTGCCCGCCGGTGAATACTCGGTGACGCTACAAGTCGGAGAAAAGAAGTTGATGCAGCCAGCGCGCGTGCTGGCGATCAAATCCGGCGAATAATTCAACACACGAATTTGTTTAGGAGGCTCCATTGACACGAACACTTGCCAAAATTGCGCTCGGTTGCGCGCTACTGCTGACCCTGTTTGCCATTAGCGACGTTTCGGTACGCGCAGTAAAAACCGTTGAAGGCGCGAAAGGTTACAAGGTGCTGGGCGCGGACAAAAAGCGCGTGGCCATCATCAACGAAAAAGGCGAAATCGAATGGGAAGTCGCGAATCCCGACGCCCGCGAAATCCATGACATTCAAATGCTGGACAATGGCAACGTGCTGTTTCAAACCAGCTACGTCACCGTCGTTGAAGTTGGCAAAGACAAGCAGGTCGTCTGGAAACATGAATCCAAGCCGAAGGAAGGCTACACCGGCAGAGTCGAGATTCATTCTTACCAGCGGCTGAAAGACGGCAACACGCTGATTGCCGAAAGTGGCAACACGCGTCTGATCGAAGTGGACAAGCAAGACAAGATCGTCAAAACAGTTCCGCTGACAGTTACCAAACCCAACGCCCATCGCGACACGCGCATGGTGCGCAAACTGGACAACGGCAATTACCTGGTTTGTCAGGAAGGCGAAGGAAAGGTCCGTGAATACGACAGCACGGGCAAGATCGTCTGGGAATATGCTGTGGAACTCGGCGATCGCCCGCGCTCTGACGGTCACGGTCCTGAAGGCCACGGCGTGGAAGTTTTCGGCGCGGTTCGGTTGAAAAACGGCAACACCTTGATCGCTGGCGGCAACAACAACCGCATTCTGGAAGTGAACAAAGCGGGCAAAATTGTGTGGAGCATTGATCACAAGGAACTGCCTGGCATCACCTTCGCGTGGATGACCACCCTGCAAGTGCTTCCCAACGGCAACATCATCATCGGCAACACCCACGCCGGACCGGAAAACCCGCAACTGATCGAAGTCACTCGCGACAAGAAAGTCGTCTGGACGTTCAAGGACTTCAACAATTTTGGCAATAATTTGGTAGCGGCGCAGGTTGTTGGACTCAAGGGAAAAGTCATTCGGTAAACTTCAACGTTGAACCAAAAATCAATTTTCCATTTTCCATTTTCCAATTGTCATTTTTCATTTGTCATTGCCAGAGAGGCTTCTGCGGCAATGACAGATGAAGAATCAAAAATGGGAAATGGAAAATGAAAAGACCCAGGCAGGAGAAGCAGGGATGAGCATTCGCAGGTACGCAAAACTAATTTGTCTGGTCGGCGCGGGAACGCTGCTGGCGCTTTCCACCTGGCTGCCGCAGCCAGCGTCAGGGAATCAGGCGCAGAACGTTTCGCAGCAGGCATTCGCCATCCTGAAGAAAAACTGCATGGGTTGTCATGGCGCGGCCAAAACTTCCGGGCTGGATTTGCGGACCGCGGAAAGCGTGCTGGCGGGCGGCGAAAACGGTCCGGTTTTGGTGGCTGGTGATGATGACGCCAGCAAACTGATCAAGCTGGTCACGCACGAACTGAAACCGGAAATGCCGCCAGGGAAGAAGCTTGCCGAACCAGACATAGAGATTTTGCGCCGTTGGATTGAAGAGGGCGCTTCATTTGACGGATTTGAAAAGACGGCTGCCGCTTCGCCCGACAAAGCGAAAGCGGAGCTGGCCAAGCTGGAAGATCGTCCAATTACTGCGGAAGAACGAGCGTATTGGGCATTCCAGTCGCCGAAGCGAGTCACTCCACCGCGCGCTGCCCAACCTGCCTGGAACAAGAATCCGATTGACGGGTTTCTGTTTTCCGCGATGAATGCAAAAGGCATCAAGCCTTCGCCGCGTGCGGATCGGCGGACGTTGATTCGCCGCGCGTATTTGGATTTGACCGGTTTGCCGCCAAGTCCTGAAGAGGTTGAAGCGTTTGAAAAGGATAAAGCGCCCGATGCCTGGGAACGGCTGGTGGACAAGCTGCTTGCCAGCCCGCATTACGGAGAACGCTGGGCCCGGCATTGGCTGGACTTGGTGCGGTTTGCCGATTCCGGCGGGTTTGAGTTTGACGTGGACCGGCCTGACGCTTGGCGTTACCGCGATTACGTGGTCAAATCGTTCAATAACGACAAGCCTTACGACCAATTCGTCAAGGAACAGCTTGCCGGTGACGAATATCTTACGGAGGACCAGAATGCCCAGAACGCCACGAACACCGCGAACGCCAAGAACTCCCCGAACACCCAGGACACCGCGAACGCCCAGGATGCCCGAGACAGAATGATTGCGACGGGTTTCCTGCGGCTCGGCCCTGAAGGCGGCGGAGGGGGCGAACGTGGGCGGCAGGATTCGCTGGATGATGTCATCACCACCAGCACATTGACATTCATGGGCTTGACGGTCGGCTGCGCGCGTTGCCACGACCACAAGTTCGATCCGATTCCGCAAAAAGATTATTACCGCATTCAAGCCGTCTTCTATTCCACCAAACCTGTCAGTTATCCGCTTGTCGCGCCTGATGTCGTCGCCGCGAATCGGGCCGAAACACAACGCATTGATGCCTTGCAACGACCGATTCGCAGGGCGAAATCGGATTTGGAAGCGCCATACCTGAAAATTCTGGTGGATGAAGCTGTCAGCCGCTTGCCTGAATACATGCAGGTTGCTTGGAACACACCCGCAGACAAACGCACTGCGGGGCAAAAGCTGAACGTCCAGCAAATCAAAAAGACGCTGGAAGACGATACGCTTTCGCAGAAGCTGACTGAGAAAGATATCGTTGCGCGGATGTCTGTCGAAGATAAAGCCAAGCATGATGCCCTGAAGGCGCAAATTCGTGACCTGGACAAACAGAAACCAAAACCCTTTCCAACAGCGCGCGCCATTGGCGAAGCGGGCGCAACCGCGCAGCCTTCATACTTTCTACATCGCGGCAGCATTGATACCAAAGGGTCAGTAATGGCTCCAGGTGTTCTGTCTGTTGCGTGTGACAGCGAATACCAATTTCCAACACCGCCCGCGAATGCCACATCCAGTTACCGGCGGCGAGGCTTTGCTGAATGGCTGGTTGCGCCCGGCAATCCGCTGACTTCGCGAGTGATGGTCAATCGTCTGTGGCAGCATCATTTTGGCGAAGGCATTGTTCGCACGCCCAGCAATTTCGGCAAAATGGGCGAAGCGCCTTCACATCCGGAATTGCTGGATTGGCTGGCAACGGAGTTTGTTGCTCGGGGCTGGAGCATGAAGCAGATGCACCGGCTGATGATGACTTCGCAGGCGTATCAAATGGCCAGCGATGACATTGCTGCCAGCGTTGCGGTTGATCCGGAAAATCGTTTGTTCTGGCGAATGCCGCGCGTCCGGCTGGAAGCGGAAATCATTCGCG
>CAZXHW010000050.1:0-17405 GCA_964639915.1 uncultured Heliomicrobium sp. | reverse complement strand
CTTGGGCGGTCGGCGACGGTGGCGTGATTCTGAAAACCGTCAATGGCGGCGTGAACTGGCAACCGCAAATCAGTGGAGTAACAACTGCGTTGCGCGACATTCACTTCATCAACGCCGACAAAGGCTGGGCGGTTGGCGACGGCGGCGTGATTCTGGTTACGCACAATGGCGGCAATGTCTGGTTCCCCGAAACCAGCGGCGTAACTGCCAATCTGCGCGGCATTCACGCCAACAGCATCAACGCTGTTTACGCCGTGGGTGCGAACGGAACAATCATCAAACGTTCACTTTGCGCCTTCACGCTTTCGGTAGCCACTGCGTCATTTGAATTCGGCGGAGGCAATGGTTCGTTCAATGTAACGACAACCGCCGGTTGTCCGTGGACGGCAACCAGCAATGCCAACTGGATTACGATCAACAGCGGTTCGCCAGGCATTGGCAATGGCACGGTCAGTTTCACTGTCGCCGCCAACACAGGGCAGGCTCGCACCGGAACGATTACCGTCGCAGATCAAACCTTCACTATTACACAGGCCATGCCTTGCCTGAGCGTCACGAACATCGCCCCTGCAAGCGGCGTGATCGGCACAAACATCACGATTACGGGCGCAAATTTTACCGGAGTAAATGCTGTAAAATTTGCCAATAACGTGCCTGCAACATTCACCATTGTCAGCGACACTCAGCTCACGACGGCAGTTCCGGCGGGAGCAGTGACTGGCCCGATCACCATTAACAGCCAACTTTGCGGAGACGCGACAACACCCGTTTTCACAATTTTACAGAAACCGACGATCACGCTTGCCCCATCGTCGCCGTTGATCGCTGTGGGTCAACAGGTGACATTTGTTGCAACCATCAATATGACGTTGCCAACAGGAATCAGTTTGTCGCTGAATTCTTCGAATCCCTCCGTGGCTGCGGTTTCGCTGAACCCTTCGATTCCAGCGGGGCAGACTTCGGCACAATTCACTGTTACGGGAGCTTCGGCGGGAACGACAACGATCACCGCGACTGTGCCTGCGGCGTATGGCAGCGCCAGCGCGTCAGCCATTCTTACAGTTGCCGCAGGTTTTGAAGCAGATGTTTCTCCGCGACCGAACGGCAATGCCAACGGACAAGTCACAACGACCGATTGGGTTCAGGTTGGGCGCTTCATTGCAGAATTGGACTCGGCAGCCGCGGGAAGTGAATTCCAAAGAGCCGATTGCGCACCAAGAGTGACGCGAGGCGATGGCCGATTGACAATCATTGATTGGGTTCAGGCCGGACGTTATGCCGCAGGACTGGACCCGGTCACTGCGGCGGCAGGCCCAACTGCGCCAGCAAATCAGTCGTCTCTGCTCAAGAAACGGCAGCAACAATCGGTGACAAGCGATACTGCGACCAAAGTACGGCTGGTCCAGGATGCACTGTCCATTGATGGTTCACTGACAATTGAGCTTGATGCAATCGGCGTGGAAAACGCACTGGCATTCAGCCTGCACTTTAATCCGCAGCGTTGGCGATTCATTTCGGCGTCTGCGACAAATGGCCCATCTGGCACGCAGACATATTTCAATACCAATCAATCTAATTCTGTGGGCGTTTTGCTGGCGCTGCCCGCGGGACAATCCTTTTCGGCGGGTGCTCATCAAGTCTTGCTACTGCATTTTACCCCCTTTGGGGATGCGGCCATCGGTGACGCCAGTTTCAGCTTTAGCGATCAATCTATTCAGCGAGCCGTCGTGAGCGCGAATGCCGAGCTAATTCCCGCAGAGTTTATTGTGAGCGGCAACGCGATTGCGACAAATGCCCGGCGGGAATGGGATTTATTGACAGCAATCCGAGACATCTTTCAGCTTGGACAGATCCGATAAAAGCATCGGCATTGAAACTTCTCTTTTGGCGTAACGTATTGGGCTGAGGTTTTATTCGGAGCCAATCGTTGCCCCCGATTGGAGTTTGTTCTTATCAAAAGGAGACTGCTTATGGCATTTCGCTGGCGGAAGGCAATTGGAATCACGTTGCTGGGGATTCTCTTGTTACTTGTAGTTGGATTGTTTGTTTCAGGGCTTTGGCGAGCTTTTGTTGGTCCCAAAGCGCGTGCAGTAACAAGCCGGACTTTTGAAGGCACTCCGGCTCGGTTAGAGCGCGGAAAATATCTGGCTGAAAACGTGATGGGATGTTTTTATTGCCATTCCGACCGGGATTGGAAATCCGAAGGTGCTCCTCCGATCGAAGCAAGAAAAGGCGCAGGCGTGATGTTTTCTGGCGGCCCAGGCAAAATCTTTGCACCCAATATCACGCCCGATAAGGAAACCGGCGTTGGCGCTTGGAGCGATGACGAACTAGCGCGGGCAATTCGCGAAGGTGTCAGCCGCGATGGCCACGCCCTGTTTCCCATTATGCCGTATATGAATTACCGGCACTTGTCTGAAGAAGACACGGCTTCACTAATTGCTTATCTGCGTTCGATTCCACCAGTGAGAAATACCGTCGAAAAATCGAAGCTGAATTTTCCCCTGAATTTTCTGGTCAACCTGATGCCGAATCCGCTGGAAACTGCTGTTCCTGCTGCTGATGTTTCTACACCAGTTAAACGCGGCGAATTGTTGGCGACGCTGAGCAGTTGCGCCGACTGTCATACGCCCATGGAAAAAGGCCAGCCGATTCCGGGAATGATACTGGCGGGCGGTTTCACATTGAGCGAACCGAGCGGCGAAACTACCGCGCCAAACATCACGCCTGATGCTTCCGGAATTTCGTATTACGACGAAACGCTATTTCTGGAAGTAATGCGAACCGGGCAAGTCAAAGCCCGCAAACTGAATCCAACCATGCCTTGGGCGCTTTACGGAAAGATGACGGATGATGACCTGAAGGCGTTGTTTGCTTATCTGAAAACCGTTCCGGCAGTTAGCCACAAAGTGGACAACACCGAACCGCCAACACCTTGCAAAGTGTGCAAAGGTCGTCACGGATTCGGAGATCGCAACTGATGGCGAATAAACGTCTGGCGGTGGATTTCAGCCAGCCGTCAGACGTTTATTAGATTTTCTCTCCGCGCGTATAGTTTGTTGACGCCATCGCCGCCTCAAGCCAAACTACGCCCGCCAACTCACCAGAAAAACGTTACTGATCTTTTCCGCGCAATCGCTCGATTGCGTTGTTCCATTTGCCCTAAGTCGCCATATTCGGCGTATATCCATCGGCTTTGAGACTGGCTTTCACAGGAGGTTTGGATGAATTTCTCGGCTCGTCACACTCGGCTTGTCATCTTTTTTGTTCTGGGTTCTGTATTGATTGGTTCCGGCATATTTGCTGGAATCAGGCTCTGGCATCAACGCCAGACTTTTCCGACCAATAAACAAATCGTCGCTCCCGACAGTAGCAGGCAAAGCTCCAGCAATTCGCCAATTGAGCCAACCGCTTCCCAAACCAGACCTGATGCCGAATCGGAGGATGCAGAACGAAACAAGGTAATCCAGCGACTGAAACGCAAACGCGCCATGCTGGCCGAAGGTCGCTACGACAAGCCAGACGAAGCCCTGGAGTTTTTCCGGTTGAAACGGTTAATGCCTGGCCAAACTGAAATGCCAATGGAAAGGTATTTTCAGGCTTACAGACAAATGGAGTTGATGCCGCGTCATTCGTTTGGCGACAACAGCCTGCAAGCTTCGCGGAAACAAGCGGGCAAAAGCCTGGCGCTGCCTGCCTGGACTTCGCTGGGGCCGGGCAATGTCGGCGGTCGCACGCGAGCCATCGTTATCAACCCGACGACGCCAACAACAATGTATGCAGCCGGCGTCGCGGGCGGCATCTGGAAAACCACGAACGGCGGCAGTAGCTGGTCGCCGACTTCAGATTTGACAGCAAATCTGGCAATCAACTCACTGGCGATTGATCCAAGCAATCCAAATACGCTTTACGCTGGAACCGGCGAAGGATTTTTCAATGGCGACGCAGTGCGCGGCGCAGGCATTTTCAAAACAACAGACGGCGGCGCGAATTGGACGCAGTTGGCCAATACAACTTCTACGGATTTTCATTTCGTCAACGACATTGTTGTCAGTTCGAACAACGCGAACCGCATTTACGCTGCCACGCAAACCGGCATCTGGCGATCAACCGACGGCGGCACAAACTGGGCAAAAGTGCAGAACGTGACGGAAGTTGGTTCGACAACCGTGGCGATTGGCGGTGGCTGTCTTGATCTGGCAATTCGCACTGACAAGCCGACCGACTACGTTTTCGCTTCATGCGGTAATCAGACGCAGGCGCGGATTTTCCGTAATACAGATGCCGGTGGATCAGGAACCTGGACACAGGTTCACACCGAAGCCAATGCCGGGCGGACTTCGCTGGCGATTGCGCCATCGAACCAGGACATCATTTACGCTTTGGCGGGTGAATTGGAAGGAACCTTTGACGATGCCTTGCACGCTGTGTTTCGTTCGGCAGCTAGCGGAGACGCTGGCACCTGGGAAGCTCGCGTCCGCAATTCAGATTCAAATAAGCTGAACGCTTCGATCATGTCGTTCGCCATCGGCGCGTTTGCCACAAACTGCGGCTACGACACGACCAATTTTTTCGGCGCGCAAGCTTGGTACGACAACGTGATTGCCGTTGACCCAACCGATCCGAATCGGGTTTGGGTCGGCGGCGTTGACGTATTCCGTTCCGATGACGGCGGAGCAAACTGGGGAATGGCGGCGCATGCGTACCAATCACGCAGCAATCCGCAATACGTTCATCCGGACCAGCACGTAATCATTTTCCACCCGCAATATAACGGCACAAGCAATCAAACAGTATTTATTGGAAACGACGGCGGCATTTTTCGTTCGGACAACGCGCGCGCAGTTGTCGCGAAGGGGAATACCGCTCCGTGCAACGCGGCGGCAACGGCCGTGAACTGGATTTCGCTGAATAACGGATACGGAGTGACGCAGTTTTATCACGGCTCGATTTATCCGAACGGAACGACGTATTTCGGCGGCGCACAGGATAACGGCACAATACGCAGCAGCGATTCGGCGGGAGCCAACGCCTGGAATGAAATCTGGCCGGGTGATGGCGGATACACAGCGATTGATCCCACCAATACCAACAATCTGTTTGCCGCCAACACAGGCATTTCCGTCCATAAATCCACCAACGGCGGAGCCTCGTTCAATCTGGCGGTAAACGGCATCAGCGATAGCGGACTGTTCATCACGCCTTATGTTATGGACCCGAGTGATCCGCAGCGGTTGTTTCTGGGTGGCAATCTTTATATTTGGCGAACCAAAAATGGCGCGGCGAGTTGGCAGCAAGCCAGCGCCATCACGCCCGGCACAGGTTCCGTCAGTGCCATCACGATTTCCCCGACCAACGCCAATTTTGCTCTTGGTGGTATGAGCGATGGCTTCATCATTCGCACCGACCAGGCGCTGACTTCTACCGCAAGCACAAACTGGCCGTCTGTGCAGCCAAGATCAGGTTACGTTTCTTCGCTGGCGTTTGACCCGACCAACAAAGACATCGCCTATGCGACGTACTCGACTTTCGGCGGCGTTCACGTTTGGAAAACCGTCAACGCAGGTGCCAGTTGGACAGGGCTGAATGGCACAGGCACAGGCGTGTTGCCGGACGTTCCGGTGCATTCCATCGTGGTTGATCCGACAAACACGATGCGGCTTTACATCGGCACGGACGTCGGCGTGTTTTCTTCTGTGGACGGCGGAACGACGTGGGCGGTGGAAAACACCAACTTCGCCAATGTCATCACCGAATGGCTGACGATCAATTCCACCAGCAACACAACTCAATTATTCGCCTTTACGCATGGGCGCGGAGCCTGGAAAGCCACAGCCAATCCAACAGGTTGCAATTATGCGCTGACGCCTTCCAGCCAGACGTTCACAGACGCCGGAGGCAACGGCACGATTACCGTCACTGCCGAACCTAATGGTTGCAACTGGACTGCGGTCAGTAACGCCGCCTGGATCACGATCAATTCCGGGGCTTCAGGCACAACCAACGGAACGATTGCCTTCAGCGTCGCCGCTTACACCGGAACGACACCGCGAATCGGGACCATTACTGCCGCCGGCAAGACGTTCACCATTACCCAAAATGGTTGCGCGACGATTGCGTCATCGTTTCAAAACTTCGAAGCCTCATGCTGAACCTTCTCTAATCCTTTTACGGCCACCATCGGATGCACCTGGACTATGACCGGAAACCCAAGCTGGGTGACGATCAATTCCGGCGCTGCGGGAACCGGAAACGGAACAGTTGCCTACACTGTTTTAGCAAACGCTGGTGCCAGTGCACGGCAAACTGTTCTGACCGTCGCCGGTCAAAGCTTCACCATCAATCAAGGAGGGCTGAACGGCACTTGCGCTGTTACCCCGATTGCCGCTGGCCAGGCTCTCAACGGTACCCTCGCGGCAAGCGATTGTTTTTCGCTGCAACGCGGGCAGCTTTTTCCTGCGGATCGGTATTCTTTCACAGGCACTGCGGGACAGCGCGTAGCCATTCGGGCGGATTCTTCCGTCGTTGATACCTTTCTTTATCTGATTGATCCAACCGGCGCAGTTGTCGCAGCAAATGACGATGGCGATTCTCGCAGCAGCGCCCGTATCCCGGCAGGAACGGGATTTTTCACCTTGCCAAGTTCTGGCGTTTACCAGATCGAAGTGACTTCGTTCAGCACGGCAGCGGCAACTGGCGCTTACACCGTAAGTCTGAGCAACGGTTCGGCGAATTGCAGCTACAACATTGTTCCGACTGAACAGTTCCTGGCGGCAAATGACACCGCCGCCACAAGCATCACGGTTTCCGTCAACGGCAATGGCTGCAATTGGACGGCGGCAACCAATGCCAGTTGGGTGACGATCAATTTTGGCGCTACAGGCAGCGGCAATGGCAATGTAACTTTATCTGTCACACCCAACACCGGTTTTACGCGCAACGCGTACGTCATCGTCGCCGGGCAACTTGCCACCATCACGCAAGCCGGAACCGGAGCGGTTGCCATTGGCCGCTGGGCAACGCAAGCATCCGGCACGACCAATCAACTCAATCACGTTTTCTTCCTGGACGACAATCAGGGCTGGACGGTCGGCGCAAATTCAACAGCAAGGTCAACCTCGAACGGCGGCACGGCATGGAATGGCTTTACGGTCAGCGCGCCGCCGCAAAACTTCAATTCAGTCCGATTTTTCGATACGACAAATGGCTGGGTCGGCGGAGAGAAAGTAACGGCCATCACAGCAAACGGAGGATCAAGCTGGCCTCGGATTGATTTCACATCAGGCACACGAAACCGCCTGTTCCCCGTCAATACCACCAACGCTTTTGGCGTGGGCGAACGCAGCGGCGGAGGTTTCCATGCCAGCACGTTTATTTTGCTGGCGTTGGGCTTCGGCCAGGAAACTCCTGCGCTAACCACACTCAGCACCCTGCGCGACATCTACTTTCCCAATTCAGACAACGGATGGTCCGTGGGCGACAAAGGGCAAATTTTCCGCCTGACGAAAGGCGGGAACTTTTTTGAAGAACAAACCGGAGCGACCACGCAAACCCTGAATGGCATTTTCGCGCTCGATTTAGGAACAGCCTGGGCGGTCGGCGATGGCGGCCTGATTCTGAAAACCATTAATGGCGGGCAAAGCTGGCTTATACAACCCAGTGGCGTGACGATAGCGTTGCGCGACATTCACTTCCTCAACGCTGACAGAGGCTGGGCGGTCGGGGACGGTGGTGTGATTCTGGTTACCTGGAACGGCGGCGCAACCTGGACACCGGAACCCAGCGGAACGACCGCCGATTTGCGCAGCGTTCACACCAACAGTATCAACGCTGTTTACGCCGTCGGCGCGAATGGAACCATTGTCAAACGCACACTTTGCACATACACGCTATCAGCAGCAATGGCTTCATTTACAGAAACAGGCGGCAGCGGCTCGGTCAACATTACATCGGCTGCCGGTTGCCCGTGGACTGCGACCAGCAACACAAGCTGGATTACCTTGAGCAGCGGCTCGCCCGGCAGCGGCAATGGCACGTTGAACTTCACCGTCGCGGCGAATACGGGGCTGGCTCGCACGGGAACGATTACCGTCGCCGGTCAAACCTTCACCGTCAATCAATCCGTCGCCTGCCCGACCATCACCAACTTTCTGCCTCCCCGTGGCGGCCCCGGAAGCACCGTTATCATCAACGGCACGAACCTGACCGAAGTCACAGCGGTTAAATTCACGAACAACATCACAGCGCAATTCACCGTCAACAGCGCCACGCAAATTACGGCAACGGTTCCCGCCGGAGCCGTCACCGGTCCCATCACGATCAGCAAAACCGGCTGCGGAGATGTGCAAACCGCGAACTTCATCGTTTGCAACCCAATCACCATCAATCCGGCGACACTGAATGCCGGAACAACCGGTTTGACTTACACCCAGCAGTTGACTGCCAGCGGAGGCACTGGCACGTACAGTTTTTCAGTGATGACGGGATCATTGCCGAGCGGGCTGACGCTGACCACAGGCGGCTTGCTTTCCGGCATTCCGCTGGTAACGGGAACATTCAATTTCACAATTGCCGCTGTTGACGTCAACGGTTGTGCGGGTCTCAGACCTTATTCGCTGGTCATCGCCTGCCCGGCGATTTCCCTGTCGCCAACAACCTTGCCAAATGGACTGGTTGGCTCGGCTTATAACCAAATGATAACGGCGTCACCAACATTGAACGCTGGAACCTACAGTTATGCCGTTACAAGCGGTTCGTTGCCCGCTGGACTGTCGCTGAATTCAACTACCGGAGCAATTACGGGAACGCCCACAAGTGGCGGGACGTCAAATTTCACGATCACCGCTTCAACTATCGCCCAGTGCAGTGGCAGTCAAAGTTATTCCCTCTTTGTTCAACCGCTTTGTCCGACAGTCACGGGCATCAACCCGACCAGCGGCATTGTCGGAGCCAGCGTCACCATCACCGGAACGAATTTCACCGGAGTGGATTCTGTGAAATTTGCCAGCGGCGTTTCAGCGATATTCACCGTCGTCAGTAACACGCAGATCACGGCAACGGTTCCGGCAGGCGCTGTGACTGGAGCGATCACTGTCAGCAAACAGTTTTGCTCGGATGCGACTTCGGCGGCTTACACGGTGTTGCCGACGCCGACGATTACGCTGACGCCGCCTTCGCCGCTGATTGGCGTAGGGCAAATGACAACGTTTACGGCGACGATCAGCCCAGCACTGCCTACCGCAATCAATCTGACGTTGACTTCTTCCAGCCCCCCTGTAGCCGCGGTTCCGGCGGCTCCTTCAATTGCGGCGGGACAGACTTCGGCGCAATTCACGGTGACGGGAGTTTCGGCGGGAACGACGACCATTACCGCAGCCGTGCCCGCGCTTTATGGCAGTGCCAGCGCTTCGTCGAACCTGACTGTTGTCGCGGGGTTTGAAGCCGACGTTTCTCCGCGACCGAACGGCGACATCAACGGACAAGTCACAATGGCAGATTGGGCGCAGGTGGGCCGCTTCATTGCCGGACTGGATTCCATTGCCGTAGGCGGCGAATTCCAGCGAGCCGACTGCGCGCCGCGCGCAACACTCGGCAACGGTCAGTTGACAGCCAGCGACTGGGTGCAGGCCGGACGATATGCCGCCGGACTTGATCCGATCGTCCCCGTCGGCGGCCCAAGCTCGCCAACTCCATTCACCGCGAATGAAGAAACGTCATCGTTCACCACCGCAGCAGCTTCGCTGGTTCGCGCGGAAATGGTGCTAGACAAATCTTTGGCAGCCGCAGGAAAAGATCAGCAAGTCATCAAGCTAATGGCGCAAGGCGGCGAAAACGCCTTGAGCTTCAGTTTGATGTTCGAACCTTCCAAATGGCGATTCCTGATTGCGGAACTGACAGATGAAACAGATGGCGCGACGTTGATCATAAACCGCGAACAAGCCGCCGTAGGAAAACTCGGATTTATATTTGCCTATCCGACCGGCAAAACCCTTTCGGCGGGCGAATACCGTCTGTTCACCGTTACGTTTGAACCTGTGTCCGGTGCCGAGCCATTGTTTGTCGGCTTCGGCGACAGTCCGACCGCCCGTGAAATCAGCGACGCAAATGCCAATCGTTTGCCGTCAAACTTTGCCACCGATTATGGCTTCGCCGGTGCAGAAGTTAGCACAAACGTTTCTGCTGCCAGCTTTGCCGCTGATAGGTTGGCGGCGGAACAAATCGTCGCCGTGTTTGGCAGAAATTTGGCGATGACGACGGCTGTGGCTGAGACGTTGCCACTACCAACTTCGCTTGGCGGAGCGACGGTCAAAGTCACAGACAGCAAAGGCGTCGAACGATTGGCGGGATTGTTTTTCGCTTCGCCGGGCCAGATCAATTACCTGCTGCCTGCTGGAACAGCCGAAGGCGTTGCTCGCGTGACGATTATGGCGAACGGCAAAACTTCGGTCGGCTTGATTGATGTTGCGCCGGTTGCGCCAAGCCTTTTCGCGGCAAACTCCGACGGGCAAGGCTTGGCCGCCGCGGTCTTGCTGCGCGTTCGCGGCGATGGTTCGCAAAGCTATGAAGCCATTACACGCTTCGATCCGGCGCAGAATCGCTTTGTCGCCTTGCCGATTGAAGTTGGCGAAGCAAGCGATCAGCTATTCCTGTTGTTGTATGGAACCGGCGTACGCCACCACGCAAGCCGCACAATCAAAGCTTCGGTTGGAGGCGTGGAAGCGGCGGTGCAATTTGCCGGAGCGGCAGAAGGTTTTGCCGGACTGGATCAAATCAATCTCGGCTTGCCGCGGAGGCTGGCAGGAAAAGGTGAAGCCGAAATCCGATTGACGATTGACGACCGTTCGAGCAATGCGGTGAACATTGTCATCCGTTGATCCAATGTTATTCATTCTCTGCATTTAGCCACAGAGCGCACCGAGAACACCGGATGAGATGTTCCCTCAAATATCTCTGTGCGCTCTGTGGCTGAAAGAGTTTCAAGAACTACCACGCGGATCCAGGATTTTCACAATCGCGTTCATCCAGTCCACCAGATGTTCGGTCACCTCTTCGCGGTTCAGTTCATTCAGCGTTTCGTGGCGCGCTCCGGTGAAGATGCGATAGCTGACTTTTTCCATTCCAATTGAGCGATAGTATTCGGCCAAGGCTGTCGAACCTTGCCCTTCGTTGTTGACCTGATCCCGCGAGCCGGAAAAAAGATATACGGGCATCTGTTTTGGCACTTTGGCGCGAAATTCCGATTTGGCGGCTTCGGCCATGGCCCCCAACAAATCCAGCCACAATTGCGTTGAACACAGAAAGCCGCACATCGAATCAGCAATGTACTTATCCACTTCGTCTTCGTCGCGTGAAAGCCAGTCAAATGAAGTGCGATTCGGTTGAAAGGGTTTGTTGAACGCGTCGAACGTCAGTTTGTTGATCAACTCGCTTTTGCCGCGTTTGCCCAACCGCCAGCTTTCGATTTTGGCGATCAGTTTGCCAATGCGAGCCAGAGGGCTGAGCGTTCCGTTCGCGCCTGACAGAGCTACGGCATCAAACAGATTTCTGGTTGCCAGATGCTGCGCCACCAGCGAACCCATGCTGTGACCAAGCAAAATCACGCGATGACCAAAGAATTCATTCCGCTCCAGGCGGACAAGCTCTTCGATATCTTTCAGGATACGTTGCCAGCCGTTTTCATCGGCAAAGTGGCCAATCCCTTCCAACTGCTCAGCCGTTTTGCCGTGGCCGCGACAATCATTGGCGAAAACGACGAACCCATTTTCCGTTAAAACTTCAGCCAGCCGTTCGTAACGCCCACCGTGTTCGGCCAAACCGTGCGCAATGTGAACAACGGCTTTACCAATGCCTACGTCAGGCAGCCACCGGTAAACAAACAACTTTGCGCCATCGTCGGCTGTAAGAGTGAAATGGTTTTCCTTCATCGTTCGCCCAACTTTTCCCGCAAAAACCCCATGGCAATGCAGTATTGCCCCAGATAATAAGTCGCCCAAACCAGGTAATCGGCCAGCGGCACAGGCGTTTTGAATTTGCCAGCAGCAATCATCGAATCCGACAACATAAACAACATTGCGCCGATCCAGACAAAGCGTCTTGAAAATCCGACCAGAATTGTCGAAACGGTCATCACCGTGATCGTACAAATGTAAACCATTACCGGAATGGCTTGCGCTCCCAAACTTGGCGACAGCCAATTTGAAAGCAACAGACTGTAAACCAAGACAATCGCAGCCAGAATCAATTGCCCGCCGGTTGGCCGCAAAGGGCGCGGCCAGTTTCGAACAAACAGCAAAATATACGCGAAGTGCGCAAACAGAAATGCTCTAAGGCCATGGCTGAAATACTGGCTGCTCAAATCCAGATAAATATCGCCCAGGCACGACAAGCCAAGCGCAGCGCTCAAAATCAAATTATCCCGGTCGCGCAACCATTCAATTCCACGTGGCCGTGTGCCGTTGAGCAGCCGGAACGCCAGTACAGCCAGCGGCGCAATACTTAATGCTTTCAGCACGATGCTGCCCGGAAAGGGCTGAATGCTTTGCGTCGCCAGATAAATTGCGCTGCAAACAATCGAAAGCAACAACAACCATTTATCCGCGTCACCAAACCCGCGCAACCTGCCAAACGTCAAACCGTCCATGTTCATTTGCCACACCTCAACGTGTTGAAGCGAAGATGCAGACGACCGCGTAACCGCTCGATCATCGAAATTTATTGCGAATTGATTGAAGGGATAAAGCGGCGGGATGATACCAGCGGGGGGATGACTTTGGCGAGTTAGCCCGGCCAAGAGACTGCTATTTGGCCGGGCCATTTCATTTTTCATTTACCAGTTTCCATCTTTCATTGGATCCACAGTTGCCCTAATCAATGGCAAGTGACAAATCAAAAATGGAATATGGAAAATGAGCGTGTTGCCGAGTTTTTACCAGCCAACTATTTCTTTCTGGTGTACAGACCGTCAAACGCAGTAGTCCAGGTTTTTCCGTCGTCTTGCGACTGTTCCCAGTGCTGGCGAACGCGGTCCTTGTCCAGGGCGTTCCAGGTAATTCGTTGCAGCATCTTTTTACCGTTGCGCGAGTTCTCACCAACAAGTTGCATCACACCGTCTTTGAACTCACCGTACAGTTCCAGCATATTCCCGCCGCTGTCTACCCAAGTCTGTTGCCATTTTCCTTTGGCGGAATTGAACAGATTGAAGCTCTTGCCGTTGCCGCCTTTCGATCCAGCCCAATTTTCCAGCAATACACAATCGCCCAAAATCAACTGAATCGAATTGGTTCCAGCCATTTGCCCGCCCATCGTGACATCCCACTCACCAATCCAAAAATCGAACTGGCGATGTTCGGGCATTGAACAAGGTTTGGGAGGTTTTGATGGTGAAGCGGAGCTGTTTTGAGTTTGCGCTGCGGACATCTGGACAAACGCCATCATCAACAAGGCAAGAAAAGCCGTTTTCATAAGTTGGCGAAACATAGTTGTCTCCTTCGAGGTTTGAGGTTGGAATTCCGGTCGCGCAATTCCCAGTCTGGCCGAAGGCGGCAAAAATGTCTTCAACAGATTGTAAAAAGCAAAACAGCGCAGAGTGAGGTCAAAAACCTCGCTCTGCGCCATTAAGCTGCAAAATGATAGCCGGTTTACGCGATCACGCGGATTCGTTTAGCGGCAGGTTCCGTTCAGCTTCGCCAGAATTTGCGATAGCGCCTGCATATCTGCGTCACGTTTTTCCGAACCCGGCGGATCAATCGCCGTCAGATCGCATTGGGTAAACAGCGCTTCCAAGGACGTTTCAGGCGTGATTTCAACCTCGTTGGTCAACTTGAATGATTCAAACTCTATTCCATAACAGGCAAGGCTGCTTTTAACCATGCTGTACACGGACGGCAACGGAACCATCGCCATGCTGAGTTGAGAAGTAACATATTGGCGATTGAATTCAGCCAGCGGAGCGGACGACGGGTTGCGTAAAGCGGCCAAAATTGTATTGGAACTCGTAACTTCAACTGGGTGATTGAGATTCACACCGCTGATTAAAATATCACGCGGGAAAAATCGGATTCGCTTGTAGTTCACGACAAAATACGAAGTGGCGCGTAAACAAACTCTCCCTCCGCACTGGACTTCCTGGTCTTGCGATTGAAAATTCGCCCTCGCATTGGTGCGCGGCATAGGCGTAGCCAAAACGAATAACACCGTAAGCGTCAAAAGCAGCAGCTTTTTCATTTTTATCTCCTTCGATGAATGTGTAGTTGGAAACCGGCTAGCGGTTGAAGCAATTCGCCTGATTGGCACCGGGGAGCAAGCTGAATGCTAGGAAACGGAACGGGGTGAAAGACCGACGCAGTTTAGGCAGGCCGGAAAGAAGTGTCAACAAAAGACTTGCCGCCGCTCCGGTTTTAATCAAAGCGGCGGCGAATGAATTATGATGAAAAAGGTTTATATCGGCTATCTAGCTGAGATATTTTCATAGTAGCAATATCCTCACTTAACGCATAAAACGTCGGCGTACAGCAAGCGCAAGCAAAGCGGCTTGAACTGGAGTAAGCAAAGTTTGTAGAAGCACGAGCAGACGAGCTATTGTTGTTAAAGGCTTTGGTTCAGGCTTTTGCAAAAGGCCTACCTCAAAGGAATAAAGATAAGCCTCTCGCAACTTGAGTGGGGATCCACAAGAATCGGCCATGGTTGTAATAGTCACTGTCGTTCCCTCATTAGCCCCAGTCTTTGGCCCTTTTGGGTGATGAAAACCAACCCTTGTATAGCCATAAGCAAAAATGAAAAACAACATTAATAAAACAAGGCTTGCTTTACCAACGCTTTCACCATAACGGCTCGCAAGCCAATACCACCAATCAAGTGATAATACTGCCCTCCACTTCCATTCGAGTATTTCTTCTGGAAATAGCTTGATGTCATGTTTTACTTTTTGCCAAATCGTTGAGGGTTGCTTCCAATTCTCCTTAATCGTTCTCCACCAATCCCAATCAATCACCTGTACCCCATTTCTGTACCATTGATCCCAATTCTTAACGCTCATGGATAAGCGTCGGAAACTTGATGCTTCATTATAG
This sequence comes from uncultured Heliomicrobium sp., assembly GCA_964639915.1. Lineage (GTDB taxonomy): Bacteria > Acidobacteriota > Blastocatellia > RBC074 > RBC074 > RBC074. Next base: position 2,337 of record CAZXHW010000050.1, on the reverse strand, counting down.
CGATGGTTTTCTTCTGCGTTGACTGCAAGTTGACGGTAGGCAATAGAAAGCAAAGAATTTCGGACGTGAAATTCTTTGGGCGAGTGCTCCCACTTCACATCAATAAAGATGAATTTTCGTGGATCAGTTCCAACAAAAGAATGAGGCGCTAGAAAAGCTTCCTCAAATATGACGCGGTCAGGTTTTTCAATATGTACGTTATGCCAGCTCAATCTCAATAATGGAGAGTCGCGAAAAACCTTACTACCCGCGTGGCCAGAGAATTTTAGATAGTCTTTGAAGATAACTCCGTCAAAGGCCAAAATTTGCCTGAATTCTGTGTCACCAAAATCAGCCTTTTCCCGAAATTCAACCTCTTCAAAAATTGCTCGATCAAACTGACAATTTGAAAACTTGACTTGGCCGACGAATTTGACGCCGTGAAAGCTAATATCACCCTTTACCTGAAGCTCATGAAAATGAGTGCCCGAGTAGAACTCAACATTTGTAAAGGTCACGCCCTTAACAAAGCAGGTGTGGGAAAAACTCAAGTATCTACTAAATTGAACCCTCTCAAATCTAGCGTCATCGGGAAATACAACATAATCAAAAAAGAAGTCGCGGTTCTCTAATTTTCTTCTGACAGCTTGATTAAATCGCTCACTATCTTTCGAATCAGGATAATGCAATATACAGTACTGTTTACCATTTAAGTCTTTATAAAAACCTTCGCCTTTGCACGACAAATACAAATTGGAAGGCGGCCCCTCACAAACAAATTCTTTTTCCGTGGTTTCGCAGCGTTGCTTCAACATTTTTATGGCCAATGAATATTTTTTTCCAAATAAGATCAGCCATTCATCATTGAGCTAAAAATGGCTGATCTTATTCTTTAAAAACTACCTCTGCTTTACTACACCATTCATTACTTCCTTTCCACTTGAATCAACTTTTAACTGATCACGGAACAGATTCAGCAACAGCAATGTGCCCAAATTCCCTGCGCCATCGCCGTTGCCACCGGAAGCCAGCACGTCAGGAGTAATGCGGACGCCTTTTTCGCCGATAACTTTCAGGGTTTCGACCAGCGCGACGCCTTGCGGACCGAGCGCGTTGACCTGTTCCTTGTACGCCACGCCTTGCGCTTCACCCATCAAGCGAACCTTTTCGGCTTCGGCCTTACCGGTTTGCAGGATGTAGTGCGCTTCGCCTTCGCCTTCGGCACGGCGCTGTTCGGCGCGGCGGCTGGAAATTTCGACGCCGACCGTTGCTTCCATCAAGCCTTTCTGGTTGTCTGCGTGCGCTTTGGTCTTTTCCAGCTCGATGCGATTGACCTCGGCTTCGCGCTGCGCGTTGAACATTGTCTGGCGCTGTTCGGCCAACACCTTTTCGGTCTGCGTCTTCATCAACTCTTCCGGCAGGCGGATGTGACAAATCAGCACATTGACCACGTCCACGTGGTATTTCAGCAAGTGCGTGCGGACGCGAGCTTCGGCGCGTTCCTGCTCTTCATGGCGGTTTTGCAGGTAAGCCATCGCAGACGATTCCGAAGCCTGGTTGCGAAAGATTGAATCAATCAGCGGATGCATGACATTTTGGATCAACCGATCAATCGAGCCAATCTTGGCGACCATAAACGGCGCGTCTTCGGGTTTGACGCGGAACACAACGCGAACTTCCAACCGCATTGTGAAGCCGTCTTTGGAAATCACCTCGAACGGATCGAATGAACCTTTGACGTCTTCCGCCGTCCATTCGACCGTCTGGTTCGTGGTGGTGATGACAACTGGCGTCACGGCCAGCGTGTTGATGTAATACCGTCCGGGACCGACAACCGCTTCCTGAATGCCCCGGAAGCCTTCGGGCACAACATAGGCTTCGTGCGCGCCTTGATCCAAACGCTCATCCGCCGGATCGCTTAGCTTCAATTCCTGTTCGATGCGCAAGATGTCGTCGCCTTTGACGCCGTCCAATTGATCAAGATGCGCTGCGGCCAGCGCCAATTGCTCACGCTCTTCTCGTTCCAGCTTCTCGCGAACTTTTTCAGCCATCGCGCGGCGAACCTCTTCACCGGGATCTTTCCCGACGTTTGAAACGATGACGGCGACTTCGCCTGGCTTGACCTCTTTGGCCGTATCCGGAATGACTTTGAACAGCAACGGGTTAATGTAATACGTGCCGGGCAACAGCAAGTCTTTTTGCGGGCCGCGCTGGCCACCGCGCTGGATGAAAGCGTTGCCATTCTGGAAATTGCCGTGGCCTTCGACAGGCACAGCCACGTAATCACGCGGATTGAGCGGCGAACCGTCCAGTGCTTCCACCAAACCGACCTGGTTCTCGTTGATGATGGCGGCATCT
>CAZXHW010000049.1:0-17473 GCA_964639915.1 uncultured Heliomicrobium sp. | reverse complement strand
GAGCATTTGCAGTTATCGAAATCTGTACTCGGAGCCGGAACTCATTCGCCAACTCGCCGCTGTAATCAAAGGCCATCAAAATGTTCTGCCTTTCTTTTCTCCGACACCGGTTTACGACCACGAGGTTATCCAGCGCTACCTGGACATGCACCAGAGCTTTGAGGCTGGCAATACCAAGCTGGAACAGGACGAATTGCTGCTGGATTTTCTGGCAAAGTTGATTGCCCGCCATTCAGAATCAGCCACGGAATTCCACGAACCGGGCCGAGAATGCGAAGCTGTGTTTCGGGCGCGGGATTATTTGATGGAAAATTTTTGCAGCAATGTTTCGCTAGAAGAACTGGCCGAAATCGCAGGGTTGAGTCCCTTCCATCTGAACCGAGTGTTTAGCAAGGAATTCGGCTTGCCGCCGCACGCATTTCTGACGCAGGTACGCATTGCCCGCGCCAAATCGCTGTTGAAACAAGGCGCATCCATCACGCAAACGGCGATTGAGGTCGGTTTTACCGATCAAAGCCATTTCACACGCCATTTCCGCCGCCTGGTCAGCGTCACTCCGGGTCATTACCTGCAAGGCAGCAAGAACGTACAAGACTGATCGTCCGGCCTTCTCTCAGAATTCGCCTGCCGCCGAAATCAGCAGCAAACACGAATTTCGATTTGACGGGAGAAGGAAGCATGAAGATTCAACAGCTATGGGGAATATTGATTGCCGTCGCACTGGTTTCGATCCCGGCCCGGTCGCAATCACACAATTCCGCAGAATACTTTTTGAACCAAGGCGCGGAGCGAGCCGCACAAGGCGATTTTGATGGAGCCATCGCCGATTACACGCGCGCCATCCAGATCAATTCGCAAGGAACAGCCATTCCCTATAACTCTCCTTGTCCAGGCAGCGAAATTATTGTCAGTGATTTGTTTAACGCGATGACCTTAAACAATCGCGGCTTCGCGCATTTTCGCAAAGGCGAGTTGGAAAACGCGCTCGCCGATTTCAACCGCGCTATACGGATGCAGCCGCAGTTGGCGGATGCTTATAACAATCGCGGCAACGTCTGGCAGGAAAAAGGCGACCTGGAAAAAGCGCTCGCGGATTTCAATCAGGCAATCAAACTCAATCCACGCCACAGCGCTGCATTCAACAATCGGGCAAACCTTCATCAACTCAAAGGCCATTTGGCTGAGGCTCTCGCCGATTACAACCAATCTATCGCGCTTGAACCGACCAAAGCGATTGCCTTTGCCAATCGAGGCTTGACCCTTTTGCAACTGGGTCAGCCTGTCAAAGCCAATGCGGATTTCAAACGCGCTCTTGAATTAAACCCAGGATTGAAAGCTCAGCTTGAACGGCTGATTCAATCCGAAGCGAATTCCACCAACTTGCGGGAACCAGTTCTGTCAACTACCAACACAACCAAGGAGAAACCATGAACCAACGTCGTTTTCATTTGCTGGCTTTGTCTTTCATTGCCGCGTTGATCGTTACGCTGGCCGTTGCAGCACAAAAAAAGACCATTCAACCTGACCTGAGCAAACTCGCTGACGGGAAAAGCTGGAAGGTGACAGGCCACAAAGCCACCTTTTTAGAAGAAGGCGGCAGGAAAATTATTCGATTCGATCAAGTCAGCGGAGCGGGCATCGCCTGGCTGGAAGGATTGGAATTCAACGATGGAGTGATTGAGTTTGACGCGAAAGGCAAAGACGAGTTTCAAAAAAGCTTTGTCGGCGTAGCGTTTCGCGGAGTGGATGAAACCACGCACGACGTCGTGTATTTTCGCCCGTTCAATTTCAAGACCGACGACCCGGAGCGGAAAATTCACGCTGTGCAATATGTTTCGCACCCGGATTTCACCTGGGACCGGTTGCGTAAAGAACGAAATGGCCAATACGAAAAAGCCATTTTTCCAAACCCGGAAACTCCTGCGCCCGATCCGAACGGCTGGTTTCACGCGCGCATCGTCGTTGCCAAGCCAAAGATCAAGGTTTACGTCAATGACGCCAAAGAACCCAGTTTGGTCGTGGACGAAATCAGCGACCGGAAAGGCGGCTGGGTTGGATTTTGGGTTGGCTTCAGTGCGGGAGGTGATTTCGCCAATCTGAAAATCACCCCGGCGAAGTAATTCATCTGAAAGTGGAGGAGCAGAAAGACCGTCTTTCTGCTCCTACCGTCGGATTATTTAAACGTCACCGTTACTGGATTCGCCGCGCGAAGATCAACGATCAGGTTGATCGTCACTTCGCCTTTGCCTTTCAAAGTTCTGGGCAATTCCACGTTGACTTGATCCAGCCCGACGAAATCGCCTTGCGGCCCTGCAAATGAAACCGGAGCACTTTCTCCATTCACCAGAACCGTGACTGCCGATAGCGCCGTACGCCCACTGATTCCACTTCCGTAAATCAGCAAAAACAACTTGTCGGTTTCGTCGCCGAAATCAATCGGCACAGGCACAAAAGCGTTTTGCACCGTATCGAAGCGTGAAATGGCTTCGTAACTTTGCGCGCCATTGGCTTTGACACGGAAAAGGACTGCCGCCGCCAGGCCTCTGCCGCTGGAATTCGCGGTGAAGATGCTGGGCGCGACAGCGCTGATCGTCACGATTCCGTCAGCGATTGCCACTCCGTCAACCGAAGCCGTAATCAACGACGTACCGGGAACCGCATTCGACGGAAGCAGAAAATTGATCTGGCCCGGAGCCACGAAAAACAACTGTGCCGCGCGGGTTGCGCCGCTTCCATCAATCACGCTGACCGTGGCCCCGTTCAAACTGGTGGGCAGCGGTTGGCCTGGTGCCGACTGAACGCTCTTGGCCAAACCTGCTCCGAACATTGCTCCGATAGAATTCGGCGCAAGTCCCGCGCCGAAGCTGGCCGCTGAAACGCTGGGCGCTTTGCCAAGCTGGCGGATGCTGACCGATTGCCCCGCGATAGAAACTGCGCCGGTTCGCCCTGCCGAATCGTTATTGGCGGCAATCTGGTAATTCAGAATGTATTTGCCTGCGCCGTTACCGCTGGAAGGATTGGTCATCGTGATCCAGGGAGCGCCGGGCACAGCCGTCCACGAACAAGCGCCGTTGGTCGTCAACACGTTCGTCGTGGTGACGCCGGTTGAAGAAATCGCGTGGCTGGTTCGGCTGAGCGTATAACTGCAATTAATCACAGACAGATTGGCTTCGTTCGATACGCCGCCGCCGGGCGCGGGGTTGGCAACAGTCAACGGTTTCAAGCCAATGCTGGCCAGGTCGCTGGCTGGAATCGTCGCATCAAGCTGTGTGCTGTTGACGAAATTGGTCGTGCGGTTTTGCCCATTCAGCCGCACGACCGATTGCGAAGTGAAATCCGTCCCAATGACTTTCACCGTTACCGGCTGCGTTCCACTCGCCGCCGTATCGGGCGTCAATCGAACAATTACAGGCGACGGGTTATTCGCTGTCACGCTGAAGTTCAGTCCGCCCGATTCGCCGCCGCTGGGAGTAAACACCGTTACGCGCGCAATTCCGGCGCTGGCAACATCCGCAGCAGTAATCTGCGCGGTCAGTTGATTGCCGTTGAAGTAAGTCGTCGCACGATCGCCGCCGTTCCAGCGAACAATGGAATTCGTTCGGAAATTGTCGCCTTGCACAGTCAGCGTGAAAGCCGCGCTCCCCGGAGCCACAGCACTGGGGCTGATGACCGCAGGCACAGCCGATGGCGTCGTGCCGTACGTAGAACCAAGCTCCGCACTGAGAATCAAATTCAGCGGCGCACTGCCGGAATTGACGAAGGGCTGAAAGCTGCCGCCATTGTTGGTAGAAATGAACGAGCGGCGCTGTTGACGCCCGTTGCGGTCGCCGCCGACGGAAACCGATGCGCTGGCAGATTGCACGCCAACATACACATCACCCGCGTTAATGGTTGGTGGATTTGGAATTACGACTTCAGTAAATTGCCTGGAACCACGCGTTGGAATCGTAATCGTGCGATCCACAATCAAGGTGGGATTCGCCGGAGGCTGGCCCGTTCGATTCGGATCAACAAACGCCACAATTCGCATTTGCTGCCCGACAGGCAACGAACCGTCGGCGTTTGCAGGGAGTTGCACCTTCATGGATTGCAAGGTAGAGGGGAACCGCGACGGCGAAAAACGATTGACGATCAATGCGCCACTCAGGGCAATGACGTCTTCGCGCGAACCGTCATCCACAGAAAGTTGTTCGGTAATGGATGAAGCAGGATTTATTTTGTAGCCGAAATAGCTAAGCGCCAGCAGATCGCCAGCAGTCGCGCTTTCGCGCAATCCATTGCCAATGGTCGGATCCATAATTCCAACGTATTGGCCTGTCTGAATATCGTCTTTCCAGTGACTGGATTGTTCCCCGTCGCCCCCGGAACCATCCGGTCCGCCAGTGGAAAGCCCCAGCAACGATTCGCCGACAAAATGCACGTGGTCTCCGCCGGATAACTGCAAGCGTTTCTCACTGGAGAGAGATCCGAGCGTCAAATTGTCCCTGCGCAACCGGAAAATATCCCAAATAGAGGCGAGCAAAGGTTGCGTAGGGAAAAGCTCTTTCAGCCCAACAGTCGAGCTGAAGCCCAAGGCGTGACCAATTTCGTGCGAAGCAACCGCTTCGAAATCGGTTTTGCCCGCTTCGACGCCATCTGTCGGATCGAAGTCGAATGTGAAGGCGGAGTTGAAGCCGATAGCGGGAGGATTGCCAAACTGTGTTTCGTTGTCAGGATCGGCTGTCGCTGGCAGCGCTCCATAAGCCCGTAAGACCGGCGTATCAATGGCAACATTTGCCGTGCTTCCCAAATCGGTAACCAGGCTGAGCACTGGTAGCGCACTGAAAACTTCGGCTTGACGAGCATCCGCTGCTTTTGAAATTAACACGTTGCGAACTGCCGGAAATTGATTGTTAAGTCCCAGCAATTGCGCCGCTGTTGCACCAATCGTGCTGGAATCCGGATAAGGATCGCCAAAAATTGTCGGCCCAAAATCTACATCAATGACAATCGTGATCGGCGTTTGGATGATCGCTTCCCACCGCGCCGCCGCGCGCAAAAACGACTGTTTGGCAGCCGGGAAGTCTTCCAGTTGCTGCGTGCCGCGAAGAATGATTTTCAATCCCTGTTGCTGTTGAAGCTGGCTAGTCGTGTCGCGCGTTAGTTCACGCACTTCCATTTGGCGCTGATCCAGCCGCAACGCCGAAGCCTCCTCTTCGCTCATCGTCCGGCAATTTGTCGTTTCGCCGGTTTGTTTGATGATGTAGCTGAGCGAAGTCAGTCGCTGAGCCTGGTCAAGCGAAATTTCCGACTGGCGCTGAGCCAGTTGGGGCGGCGATAAAACAAAACTGAAAAGAGCAGCAAAAAGAATCAGATAGACAAAAATTCTGCTACGACGACTGTTCATTATTACCTCCAAAACAGTTGCACGAACTGTCTGTTTGCGTTGGTTATAAAAGCGGGAGTTGAAAGATAAATGATGAATCGCTGCGTAAACCTGTTAGACAGGATGAGCAGGATTCTTCAGGATGATGATTATCCAGACAGCGATGTCCCTTACGTCAATCCTGAAACATCCTGAAAATCCTGTCAAAAACCGTGTCGTAATCTTGTTGGACCAGGTTTCGTAACGCCGCTTCGGGCGTTACCGCAGTGCCTTGGCAAATTGCTCAAGGCCTTCTTCCCACGAGGGGAGCAAAATGGGGGGCTGTTTGGCCGTAGCCAACACCGAATATTGAGGCCGCTGGGTGGGGCGAGGAAATTCCGCCGTCGTGCATGGTTCGACAGCAGTCTTGATGTTAAACAGTTGATAGAGCCGACGGGTCAGCTCAAACCAGCTTGTGCCGCCGCGCCCAGCCAAATGGTAAATCCCATAGCTTTGGGTTTCGATCAACCGCGCAATGGCGTCCGCCAAATGTGGCGCGTACGTTGGCGAACCCTGTTGATCATTGACGACGCGAACAAATTCTCTGTGCTGTTGCGCCAGCATGGCTTTGGGAAAATTTTTTGCGCTGGCAGGTTCGTGATGATACAGCCACGCCGTTCGCGCAATGTAATGTCGCGGATTTAGTTCGGCGACATACTGTTCCCCAGCCAGCTTGCTGCATCCGTACACCGACAGCGGATTGGTTGGATCAGATTCCAGATAAGGCCGACTGCCAAATCCATCAAACACGTAATCGGTCGAAACCTGAACCAAGGGGATTTTCAAATCAGCAGTCGCCGCAGCCAAGTTGCGTGGTCCTTCAGCATTCAGCTTAAAAGCTCCGGCTCCATCGCTTTCCGCGCCGTCAACATTTGTGTAAGCCGCGCAGTTGATGACCACATCCGGGCGATGAGCGGAAATAGCAGCGCGAACTTCGTCGGGACTGGTGATGTCCAGTTCGGCACGAGTCAGCGTGACAACTTCGTGAATCGTTAATGACGTTTGTAGCGCAGAGCCAAGCTGTCCACCTGCGCCTGTAATCAAAACTTTCATGTCGAGAATTCAATTTGGGAACCACAAAAAGCACAAAAGGCACAAAAACTTTGGGGCCCTTGTGATTGCGGACTGCCTAATAAAATAAAAGTCACTGATTAGCTCACGTATTTTCTGATTTGTACTTTGGGCGCACCAAAATTGATCAACATACCGTGTCTGATTCGTGCGGCCTTCATGTAACCGAACAACTGTGCCGTATGCTCATCTATCAAGCTCCGACAAGCCTTCAGTTCGATAATGATCTGATCTTCAACAACCAAGTCAGCAGTGTAAAGGCCGATCTGTGTTCCGTCTTCATCAAACACTTGCAGCACGTGCTGCTGGGACACTTTCATTCCCGTCTTGGACAGACGATGAACCAAAGCGTTTTCATAAACTTTTTCAAGATAACCACTCTTCAGGTAAACGTGAATGTCATAAGCAGTCTGCCGGATAACATCGCACAATTTCAAAACTTCCCCATCACTCATAAGTTGTAGTGATAAAGCCATACACCCTCCAAGTTTTTTTTGTGCATTTTGTGCTTTTTGTGGTTCCTCTTTGCCTTAAAAAAGTGGCAATACATCCATCAATTGCTGCAAAGGTTTTGCCGCTAAGTCTTTCCTGGAAAGAATTGGTTCGACGATTTCTTCAAGCGGCCAGTCAATCCCAAGTTCGGGATCATTCCACTGGATGCTGATTTCTGAAGCCGGGTCATAAAAATCCGTGCATTTGTATTCGACCTGGGCAATTTCGCTGGTTACGCAGAATCCATGAACAAAACCCGGCGGGACATAAATTTGCCGAAAGTTGTCTGCCGTCAGCCAGGCGCCGACCCATTGCTTGAACGTTGGTGAACCGCGCCGCACATCCACGGCGACATCAAAGATTTCACCTTCGATAACGCGGATCAGTTTGCCTTGCGGGCGATTGATCTGCGCATGAAGCCCGCGAACGGTTCCGCGCTGCGAACGCGAGTGATTGTCTTGAACGAACTCTAATTCGATTCCTGCTTCGCGATATTTTTGCCGGTTGTAACTTTCCAGAAAAAAACCGCGCTCGTCGCGGAACAATTGCGGTTCAATGACAACCACCTCGGAAATTTCTGTGGGAGTGACTTTCATTGTTGTTCGATCATTCTCAGCAAATACTGGCCGTACTCGTTTTTCTTCATCGGTTCGGCAATACGCCGAACTTCTTCCGCCGACATCCAGCCTAAATTGAAGGCAATTTCTTCCAGGCAGGAAACCATCAAGCCCTGCCGTTCCTGCAACACTTGAATAAACCCTGAAGCTTGATGCAGAGATTCGTGCGTGCCGGTGTCCAGCCAGGCGATGCCGCGCCCCAGCTTTTCCACATGCAGCGCATTCCATTCCAGGTAGGCTCGGTTGACGTCCGTGATTTCCAATTCGCCGCGCGGCGAAGGTTTCAAGTTGGCGGCGACGTCCAATACGCGGTTGTCATAGAAATACAATCCGGTGACAGCCCAATGCGAACGCGGCTGTTTGGGCTTTTCCTCCAGACTGATGGCCGTGCCTTCGGCGTCGAATTCGACCACGCCGTACCGTTCAGGATCGCGAACCTGATAGGCAAATACCGTCGCGCCTTCCACTCGCTGTGAAGCCCGGCGCAAATCTTCCGGCAATCCGTGACCGTAAAAAATGTTATCGCCGAGCACCAACGCTACGTTGTCTTTACCAACGAATTCGCGCCCGATGATGAACGCTTGGGCCAACCCATCAGGACTCGGCTGCGCGGCGTAACTCAGCCGCAATCCGTACTGCGATCCATCGCCGAGCAGCCGCTGAAACTGTTCCTGATCCTGCGGCGTGGTGATGACCAGAATTTCCCGAATCCCCGCCAGCATCAGCGTCGAAAGCGGGTAATAAATCATCGGCTTGTCATAAATCGGCAGTAACTGTTTGCTGACGGACTTCGTGATCGGATAAAGCCGCGTGCCGGAACCTCCGGCGAGGATGATGCCTTTCATAAATTTCTTGTCGTAATGCGTTTAAGGTTCAAATCAGCCTGAACAAAACAATCAATATCGTTGCAATGAAACTTCCCAACAGCCATTTTTTGAAACTTATTTGTTGCTTTCTGAAAGCGGGGAACCATCTGAAAACGCCATAAAGGGAAATTGAAAATGCGATAACAGGAAGCCCGCAAGCGATCCAGAAAGGGATTTTATGAGCGATGGAGTCGGGAATATACCAAATCGCTGAAGAAGCTCCGGCAAAGAAATATGCTATTCCCAGTGCAAATACCCAAAAGCTCACCTCTGGTCGAGGCGGTATCCAGTAAGCAAAGCTATACGCAATTGAGCCAGCTATTAGTAAGGAAGTGGGAAGTGAAAAACCCAAGCCAGTTCGAAGAAAAGAAGCGCCAAGATTGAACAGCACTGTCGTGAAAATCAGCCAGCCTCTTCCAGATTCCTTTGGGTCTGTCGCTTCAGCTTGTTTGGCATTCTCTGCAGAATTTTGTGCCTCTCTCATTCGCTTCATCCTTTTTAGGTGAGCTTTCAGTTCTTGCCAACGCCCAATCGCTCACGCTCATATTTTCCTGCCAGTACGGTTTCGCACCACTTCCGATTCTCGAAATACCAGCGAATGGTTTTGGCCAAGCCCGCTTCAAAATCATAAGCCGGTTGCCAGCCCAGTTCCGCGCGAATCTTGCTGGCATCAATCGCGTAGCGTTTATCGTGACCGGGACGGTCGGCGACGAACCTCTTCAATTCCTGATAAGTGGTTTTGCCTTGAGCTTTCAACGCCGGATTTTCAGCCGCCGGTAAAATTCGTTCGACTTCGTCGCAGATGCGATCCACGATTTGCAGGTTTGTGCGTTCGTTGCCGCCGCCAATGTTGTATTTGCCGCCGGGCTGGCCGTGCTGCAAGGCCAGCAGAATTCCGGCGCAATGATCTTCGACATACAACCAGTCGCGTACATTGCCTCCGTCACCGTAAATCGGCAGCGGTTTGCCGTCCATCGCGTTCAGAACCATCAACGGAATCAGCTTCTCGGGAAATTGCAGCGGGCCGTAATTGTTGGAGCAGTTGGTGACGACAGTCGGCAAACCAAAGGTTTCGTTCCAGGCCCTGACCAGATGATCCGCCGAGGCTTTGGACGCCGCGTAAGGCGAGTTCGGCGCATACGGCGTCGTTTCGGAAAACAAGCCCGTTTCGCCCAGGCTTCCATACACTTCGTCAGTCGAAACGTGCAGGAAGCGAAACAAACGTTGTTCCGCTTCGGTCAATTTAGCAATGTGCTTGCGGGCAGTTTCCAGCAGGACGAACGTGCCAGTGATATTGGTTTCGATGAATGGCGACGGATCGTCAATCGAACGGTCTACGTGGCTTTCCGCCGCGAAATTGACGAGCGTAGTCGGCTGATGCTCAAGAAAAACCGACTGCATGACATCCGGATTGGCAATATCGCCTTCAACGAACTGCACACGCGAGTCTTTCAACTCGTTTTCCAGGCTGGCCAAATTGCCGGCGTACGTCAGCTTATCAACGATGACCAACCGCGCATCGGTTTTGGCCAGCGCGTACCGAACGAAGTTCGCGCCGATAAAACCCGCGCCACCAGTCACAACGATGGTTTGCATGAAAACAAGACTCCTATGAAAAGTTTCGCAGGTTTTCCAACCTGCGACAGACCCGATCAAAGATGATTGGCGAATCAGAGAATCGGCTTTACAGAAAAACCAACGCAGGTTGGAAAACCTGCGTTACAGTTGTTTTACACTGCCGCCGCCGCGATTGTACAGCCTTGAATTGTTTTCGCATTCTTGCAGCAACTGGCATTGTGGGATAAGGTGCAACTCCAACGAAAACGACCTTGTTACCACATTAATTTTCAGGCAATAAAAACTCAGGAGAGACGTGTATGCAGCTTGTCCAAGCTTCGGATTCCCGATTGCTAAGGTTCCTGGCCATAGGTTTTTAGATTGCTCGTACTCGCATCAATGAAGGCAATATGACTATTGCTGTCGCCACGCAAATCGCGTGTCGCGGCTTAAGCTCAATTCTATGAAAAACAGCTCAACTGCTTCTACACAATTAGAAAGTAAATCCTGGAACCGCAAATTGTTTTGGCTGGCTTTGGTTCTAGTTGTCGCAGCGTCTTTTGCGATGGTGCTGATCCCGACAATGCTGATTATGCCGTTCAAGCCGCAAACGCCCGGCGCGGTTGAAATCTCGTATCTACTGAAACGCTGGTCGCCGATCGTCACAGTATTATCGGCAAGTATTTCTCTGGCATTGGCGTTTTTGCTTTGGCGAAGCAAACGTTCCTGGTGGCAGCGCAGCGTGTTGGTTGTGTTGATGATTCCGGCACTGGTTGCGGCCTGGTTCGCACAACAAAATCATTTTGAGTGGATGTTTAATCCCCTGAAGCAAACGGCGTTTGCCAAAGCTGCAGAAGCCAGCTTCGTCGGCGACAAAGACATGGTTTTGGCTGTGACAATCAACGGCGAAGCAGTGGCCTATCCGGTACGCCAGATGGCCTATCATCACGTTGTTCACGATACGGTGGGAGGTGTGCCGATTGTGGCAACCTATTGAACGCTCTGTCACACCGGTCTGGTGTGGGAATCAAAGGTAGACAATCAGGCGCTGAAATTTCACCTTTCTGGCATCAACAACCAGAACTTCATCATGCGCGATGAAGAAGCCGGCACATGGTGGCAGCAGGTTTCCGGCGAAGCGATTCATGGTCCGATGCAGGGCAAACGGCTCAACGCGGTGTTTTGCGACGAACTGACTTTTGCCACCTGGCGACAGGAACATCCCGAAGGTCGCGTGCTTCGTCCAGACGAAAAAGTCGCCGCGCAATACGAAGCGGAAGATTGGGAAGCGCAGTACGAAAAGTTTCGCGTTGTCACGCCCGTTGATCCGGCTGACAAATTGAAACCGCGAACGCTGATTGTCGGCGTTGACATCAAGGGCACCTCGAAAGCCTATCCAGTCGAAGCGCTGCAAAAACAGCAATTGATTTTGGATGAAGTCGGCGGTTCGCCAATCTTTGTTTTGATCGGTGAAGATCAGAAATCCGCCAGAGCCTTCGAGCGCCAATTGGATGGCCGCACCCTGGAATTTTTCGTCGTCAACCAAGCAAGCCAACAGCAGTTACCCGGCGGCAGTAGCCGCCAGCTTATTGACGCGGAAACCGGCAGCATTTGGGATTTCACTGGGCATTGCCAAAGCGGGCAACTCGCAGGCAAGCAATTGAAGCCGATTCCCGTACTGAAAGATTACTGGTTCGACTGGAAAATTTATCATCCCAAAACGTCAATCTATCTGCTCGGCGACAGGTTGAAGGAATAGATCCCTCCAACTGCCGAGCGAGTAAAAGGAGGATTCAATGAAGCTGTTATCTGCCCGGCTCCTCCAGATCCTGCTCTTCTCGCTGGTTCTCTGTTCGACTTCTTCTCCCGTCGTTTACAGTCAATTTACCGATCCTGCGCTGGAATAACGTCAATTTATTTCAGCCAAACTCCGATTTGTTGATGGCTTAGTTCGGCAAATCCCCCAGACGCACGAAGCATCATGCAGAGAAACTTACGCTTCATTTTCTAAAGGGATTGAAATGAAACTACTGATGTCCATCTTTTTGCTCACATTGCTCTTCCCGCTCGCATTCGCCCAGGACAATTACGCTGTCTGGCGGCCAGCGACCGAAAAAGAACTGTCTTCGCTGATCCCAGGGCGCGCTCCGGTTGAAAAGGAGCGGATCGAAACCGAGCTTCGTTCGGCTTCAGGCGTGACTGACGGTAAAAACCATTTTATTGCTGGAGTGTTGCTGATTACCGCCGGGTATTCGGCGCATGGAAAATACACGCACTTTTTCATCACGCAGACGACGATCAAAGTCGGGGACGCAAAGATGAAACCCGGCGAATATGTCTACGGATACCGCCGTCTGGACGATGACAACCTGGAATTCATTTTTTATGAAGCCGCAAGCGGTAAGCAGGTAGGCACGGCCAAAGCTTCCAGAGAATCCAGAACTGGCCCGATACGTTCGCTGCTAATTACTGCTCCCGTGAAAGGCAAAGGCTCGCTTCAAATCGGGCGATTCGCTTGCGAATACAGCCTGGAAAAGGAGAAATAGAAGATAAGCGGAATCCTGCTTCCAGTCGCTGTGCTGTCTCTGGCCGGCGTTTCGTTGCCGCCAGTTTCAGCAACAAGCTGGGAAAAACAAGCCAAACTGCGTATCAAGCGCAGCGTGCAGGTAGCGCGATCTGCCGCAAAGACGTAGGGAATCAGTTTCTTAATCCAATAAATAGCTAACGCGGCGCGTTCTTCGACTTTTCAAGACGCCATTTTTGCCATTTTTGAATCACAATTCCGATGTAAGCGATCAGTAGAGGAAAAAACAACAGATGGGAAATCAAAGCCAGTAGGAATAAACTGCCATACGCCGCATCATTGGCCGTTCGCGTACGACGTATTCCTGCCATCACTTCAAAAACCGCCCCTTCCAAATTCAACAGAGTCAAAACGACAACAATCACAGTCAAAGGCAATAACGCGCCAACAAATAAAACTCCTGCTTCAAGCTCGCTGTTTTTTCTCAAGTAAAAGATCAGCAGGGCCACGCGCCAACTAGCCACGATTGCCAGAAACCAAACATTGAGATTCGTAGCCGTTTCAAAGGAAAACCATCTTTCAACCGGAATTGCATAAAACACCGCAGGCGGCGACACCAAAGTAATGAAAGTAAGCAGATTTCGATAGCGCCAGTTTTTCGGCCTGAATGGCCAAAGAACCAACCATATAAAAAGTGACATGGCAAAAACATAAATGACTGAGCCGACTCCAAGGTATTGAAGCAATTTTGCATTCGGATGATCCCAGTATCGGCCTATCCCGACTAACCACGTGGAGACCAATCCGAAAGCCAGATGCCTGTTACCAAGCATTTGAAACTCGGCCTGTGAGAGGCGAAAGGTAAGTAATTTGAACGTGGCAGTTAATACGTTCAATGGCTGGACTGTTGTGCTGTCCATCGGATTCAATTTTTGCGATGCAGGTTAGTTGATGTCGGCTTTGGTGACAGTTTCGGCTTCTTCGATGGCTTCGGCCAATGCACGCTGATCTTTTTTGTCCGTCATTTGCGCAGCCATTGCTCGAAGCTGGGGGATATGGCGATTGGCGGCGTCTTTGAATTTCCGGAGCGCTTTTTTCAGCAGATCGTTTTTCGGATCGCGCTCAAAAAAATCGTCCATCTTTTCTTCGCCTTCTTCCAAAATCTTTTTGTAATCGCTCAGCAACTCGGCCTTGGTTCCTGTCGGCAGCGGTCCCCAGGTTTCTTCCTCTTTCTTCTTTTGCGTAGCATTCGGATTGGTCAGCACTAGAAGGCGGCGTTCGGCGGCTTTGATGAAAACATCAATGCGCAGATCAATTTGCTGTACATCGCGGACCTGCTCCACTTCCAGTTCAGTCAAATGATCGCGCGTTTTCGATTGCGCCGAAACATCTGCGAACAAAAACATTCCGATACAGGCTGACAGCAGCAAAACTTTCGACAATTTCAAAAAAGTCATAACACCTCCTGAAAAATAATCCCCACTTCTGAATCCCTCGCTCACCCTTTCTTCCGGCCTTTTCCCTGCTCGATCTGACGTTTCAAAGGCGGCAAGCGCAGCTTCACTTTGTCAATTTCCAACTGATTATCCGTAGAGGCCAGTTCCAAAAACTGGTTATAAGCTTTCAGAGCCTGTTCGTAATCACCAAGTTTGTCCAGGCAAATGCCCAGGAAATACAGCGTGATCGCAGTTCGCTTCCGATTTCCAAGCTTAGCTTGATGATCCAAAATCCACAGATATTCGCGGGCAGCATTTGCGAAATCATCCAATTCGAATAACGCCGTTGCCAGATTGGTTCTTGCGAAATACTCAAGTTCGCCTTTGATATTCGCCGCCAGCAGAGGCTTCACCACATCAACGGCTTCCTGAAACTTACGCAATTTGACCAGCGCTGACGCTATGCCAACGTAGTGATTGGCATTTTTTGGTTCCAGTTCGGCGGCAGCGCGGTATTGCTCCAACGCTTTTTCGGGCTGTTTCGACAAATACAAAATCGCCAGTTGAGAGCGTAAAACGGCCCGACTCGGTTCGGCTTTGATCAGCTTTTCCAGTTCCGTGATGGCGTCCGCAGCTTTGCCGGACTCGATCAACACTGCTGTCAATCCTGAACGCGCTTCCGGATTTGCGGGCTCCGCGTTGGTAACTTCCTGAAACAGCGCGATAGCCGCATCGTACTGTTTCGTTTGCGCCAGCAGTGTCGCCAGCCGCAACTTTGTTCGCGTCGAAGGTTCTATCGCCAACGCCGCACGCAAATCCGCAGCCGCTTCGTTCGGTTTGTTTTTTGCGATGAAAACTTCCGCCCGGTGAAGCAGCGCCGTCGTATTTTTCGGATCGCGCTTTAAAACTTCCTCCAAAGCGGGCAATGCTTCATCGAATTTATTCGTGACTGTCAGCGCCACGCCCAGTAATGTGAAAATCGCAGCGCGGTCGTCTCCGGCAGCGATAGCGGCTTTGGCTTCGGCAATCGCTTCCGCGTGTTTTCCCGAAGAATAAAAAACTTCGGCCAACCCGGAATGCGCACGGGCAGATTGCGGATTTAATTCAACGACACGCAAAAAAGCTTTTTCGGCCTCTTCAGGTTTGGATTCAGTCAATGCAATTTCGCCGAGCGTCATTTGTATGCGAACGAAAATCTGTTTGAGCTGATCGGTGACCGGATATTCCGCCAGCAATTGATTCACATGCGCCATCGAAGCCTTTGCTTCGGTCAATTTGCCCAGCGAAAAATACGCGGCACCTCGCTGAAACTCGGCTTGCCACAATTCGGCATCAAGCTCTATAGCTTTGCCATAAAATTCAACCGCTTTGGCCAGGTCACCAGCTTCGTGAGCGCGCTGCCCGGCATCGAACATGGAAGCGGCTTGTTCAGCTTTGTCTTCGGTTTTCGATTGTGCCGGTTTTGGTGCAGGTTTGGTTGTGCGACCGGGTTGCGCTGAAACAGTGACAACCGCCAGCAACACAATTAGACCGGTCAGAATCGGTTTGAACATGGTGAACACCTCGAAGGAAAAACTTGCGGCGCGCATATTACCACAGCGATTTTGCGCTGCCTGTGATGCCTGTTATGATCCGGCTTGTTTCACTGCGTAAATCACAAAACAATTTTTGGAGGCTTATCCGATGTTGAATCGAAGAACGTTTCTGCGCCAAACGGCTTGCAGCGCTGTGGGTGGCGCGCTGGCAATGAACCTGATGCGAAGCGAAGCTCAGGCGGCCAAACTTTCCAAAATCGGCGTGCAGCTTTACACCGTTCGCGCCGAAATGGCGAAAGACTTTGACGGATCGTTGAAGAAAATCGCTGAGCTTGGGTTCAAGGAAGTCGAATTCGCCGGGTATTACAACCGCACGCCGCAACAGATCAAAACCTTGCTGACGCAGCTTGGACTGGACGCTCCGTCGGCGCACGTGCCGCTGGCGGATCTTAGTGACAATCTGGCCAAAACGATTGAAAACGCAAAAGTCATTGGTCATCGGTATCTTATCTGCCCGTTCCTGATGCCGAATGATCGCAAGACGCTGGATCAATACAAACAGCATGCGGCGTTGTTCAACAAAGCGGGCGAAGCGTGCAAGAAAGCGGGCATTCAGTTCGGCTATCACAACCACGATTTCGAGTTCACGGCAATTGACGGCAAACTCCCTTATGATTTGCTGCTAGCCGAAACCGACAAGAATCTGGTCAAAATGGAGCTTGATTTGTACTGGATCGTCAAAGCCAATCAGGACCCGCTGGCGTATATGAGCAAATATCCAAATCGCTTTGCCATCTTTCACGTTAAAGACCTGGACAGCACTCCGAAACGGGGCATTACCGAAGTCGGCCACGGCACAATTGATTTCAAAACCATTTTTGCCAAAGCGCCAAAAGGCGCAATCAAGCATTACCTGATTGAACAAGACGTCTGTCCCGGTTCGCCATTCGATAGCCTGAAATTCAGCATTGATTACCTGAAGAAGTTGGAGTTTTAGTGTCCACCGCAGAAACTGAAATTCAGGCAGAGGCAGGACTGCCTGAGCGGAACTTTTTTCTTAAAAAGCTTGCCACTCCGGATATTGCGATGGTTACCGTCATCCTGATCTGGGGTGGCAATTTTGCTGTTCTGAAATCGGCTTACGCGCAAATTGCGCCGCTCCCATTTGCCGCGGTGCGGTTTACGCTGGCGACAGGAGTAATGCTGGCGCTGCTCTATTGGCGCGAAGGCGATTGCCGTTTTCCGGCGGGCAGTTTTGGAAAATTCGTCTGGCTGGGAGTAATTGGCAATACCGTATATCAGATTTTATTTGCCACCGGTCTGGCGATGACAAAAACCGCAAACGCTTCACTGATTGCTGCAACGACGCCAATTGCAGTGGCACTAGCCGGAGCAGCAATTGGACTCGAAAAAGTCACACGGTTTATTGCCCTAGGGTTGGCATTGGCGCTCGGAGGAGTGCTAGTCGTCGTCAGTTCGCGCGGTGCGGCATTGTCTTCAGAAACTGTTCTGGGCGATTTGCTCGCGCTTAGCTCTGTGATTTGCTGGGCGGCTTATGTGCTGGGAATGCGAACCGTAAAAGGCCACATTTCCTCTTTGCGGGCAACAACGTTGACGCTGGTTACCGGAACGCCGGGGTTGATTCTGGTTGGCTTGCCGGGTTTGCTGAAGACGGATTTGACGCAAGTCGGCGCAGCAACTGTTTTCGGGATTTTCTATTCGGCGCTGCTAGCGCTAGTCACTTGTTATCTACTGTACAACCGCAACGTGCGGCTGCTTGGCGGAGTGAAAACAACAATTTACGGCTGCGCGATACCAGTCGTCGCCACACTGATCGCCTGGCCGGTGCTGGGCGAAAGGCCCACCGTGCTGCGCACGGCTGCGCTCGTAATGGCGTTTGCGGGGCTAGCCTCGATCATGGGCGGCAACGGCTTCGGCGCCAGCGTCGCCAAGCTGCCGGGGATCGTGATG
>CAZXHW010000048.1:0-17500 GCA_964639915.1 uncultured Heliomicrobium sp. | reverse complement strand
AGTCTGTATAGGCAAGAAGAGTTTCCGGCACGTTCCAGACATTTTTGCGCTTCAGGAATTTTGCCAGCCTGGATTGTCACCTTGGTAAGCGGTTGATACCATCCGGCTTCATTCATCATCCTTTTAATTCGAACTTTTATCTGGAGTAACGCATGGCTTATGCCGATCTGCGAGAATTCATCAAGGCTTTAGACAAGCACAACGAACTCAAACGCATCAAAGTCCCGGTTTCCAGCGACCAGGAAATCACCGAAATCACCGACCGGGTTTCAAAATCCAAAGACAACAACAAAGCGCTGCTGTTTGAAAACGTGGACGGAGGCAGGATTCCTGTTCTGATCAACGCGCTCGGCAGCGAGCGCCGGATGGCTTTGGCGATGGAAGTCAACAGCGTTGATGACGTTGCCGAACGCTTGACCGACTGGCTGGATTTCAAATCGCCCGAAGGATTGCTGGAAAAGGTAAAGATGCTGCCGAAACTGGCCGAACTGGGAAAATACTTTCCGCGCGAAGTAAAAACCGGGCCTTGCCAGGAAGTCATCAAACGCGAAGGCGAGTTTTCGCTGTTCGACTTCCCGATCCTGAAATGCTGGGAACTGGACGGCGGGCGGTTTATCACCTTTCCGATGGTGTTCACCAAAAATCCGCGCACCGGCAAACGCAATTGCGGAATGTATCGCATGCAAGTGCACGACGAAACGACCACCGGTATGCACTGGCAACTGCACAAACACGGCGCGGCGCATCACCGCGATCAGCAAAAACGCGGCGCTGAGCGGATGGAAGTCGCCGTCGCCATTGGAGCCGAGCCGGTGACAAACTTTGCCGCGACCTTGCCGCTGCCGGATGATCTGGACGAAATGATCTTCGCCAGCTTTTTGCGCGAAAAACCGGTCGAGATGGTCAAGTGCGTTTCGGTGGATATGGAAGTTCCGGCGACCGCCGAAATCGTGTTGGAAGGTTACGTTGATCCAGCCGAACGCCGCATCGAAGGCCCGTTTGGCGATCACACGGGTTTTTACACACTGGAAGAACCTTATGCGGTTTTTCACGTGACGGCGGTTACACATCGCAAAAATCCGATTTACCAAACCACGATTGTCGGGCGTCCGCCCATGGAAGATTGCTGGATGGGCAGAGCGATCATCCGCGTGACAATGCCTGTGCTGAAACGCCAGATGCCGGAAATCGTAGACATGAATTTGCCGTTTGAAGGCGTTTTCCACAACTTGATGCTGGTTTCGATTCGCAAACAGTACCCAGGTCACGCCCGCAAAATCATGAATGCCATCTGGGGAATGGGACAGGCGATGTTCACCAAATGCATCGTGGTCGTGGACGAAGACGTCAATGTCCAGGATCCTTCTGAAGTTGCGTGGAAAGTTTTGAATAATATTGACCCCGAACGCGATATACAGTTCACGATGGGGCCGATTGACGTGCTCGATCATTCTTCGCGGCAACAGGGTTATGGGTCAAAGATGGGAATTGACGGGACTCGGAAATGGAAAAACGAAGGCTTTGACCGCTTGTGGCCGAAAGAAAACAACACCAGCGAAGAAGTGAAACGGCTGGTAGATGCAAAGTGGAAAAAACTCGGACTGTAATTTTCGGGTTCAACAAACTAACGGAGTGATTTATGAAATCGTTTTTGATGACAGTGCTGGCGGCGGTTTTAATTTTGGCGGCTTCAACTTCGGTGAACGCACAGAAAATGGACAAGACGGCTGCCAAAAAGGAAGTGGCGACTTTGGCCGGAGGCTGTTTCTGGTGTTTGGAAGCAGTTTTCGTTGAACTGAAGGGCGTTGATAAGGTCGTTTCCGGCTATTCCGGCGGCAAAGTCGCCAAACCGACGTATGAACAAGTCAGCTCCGGAAGCACCGGCCACGCAGAAGTGGTGCAGGTTACGTTCGATCCGCAAGTTATCAGCTACAAAGAATTGCTGGAAGTTTTCTTCACGATCCACGATCCAACCAGCATGAATCGGCAAGGCGCCGATGTCGGCACGCAATACCGCTCGGCGATCTTTTATCATTCGCCCGAACAGCAGGCCACTGCCGAAAAAGTGATTGCCGACCTGACCACCGCCCAGCTTTGGAAAAACAAGATTGTCACTGAAGTGGCCAAACTTGATGCTTTTTACAAAGCAGAGGATTACCATCAAAACTATTACGCACTGAATCCCAATCAAGCATACTGCCGGATGGTGATCGAACCGAAGGTCATCAAGTTCCGCAAACAGTTTCTGCCAAAACTGAAAAAGCAGTAAGTAATCATTCCATCCATCCAACATTGCGAGGCTGACATGCGAAATAAACTGATTTCTGTTTGCGTAGTGATTGCAGCTTCTTTGATGGCGCCATCTGCGGCGACCAAAACTCAAAAGCCCGGCTTGGCTTGGTCCGATGAATTTGATGGTCCTGCCGGAAGCGCGCCGAACTCGACCAAATGGGCTTTTGACTTGGGTGTTGGCCAAAACGGCTGGGGCAACAACGAACTTCAGACGTATACCAACCGAACCTCAAATGCCTATCTGGACGGCGAAGGCCACTTGATCATCAAAGCCGTCAAAGAAAATTTCACTGACGCGGATGGAGCAACACGAGGGTACACATCGGCACGGCTGGTAACGCGCGACAAGTTCGAACCCACGTACGGACGCATCGAAGCACGAATCAAAGTTCCTTCTGGTCAGGGGTTATGGCCTGCGTTTTGGATGTTGGGAAGCAACATTACTTCCGTCGGCTGGCCCGCTTGCGGCGAAATTGACGTGATGGAAATTATTGGACGCGAACCTTCGACGGTTTACGGAACATTGCACGGGCCTGGTTTTTCCGGCGCTAACGGGCTATCCAATTCGTTTACCTTGCTCGAAGGCAAAAAATTCACCGACGATTTTCACACCTTTGAAGTTGAATGGAACCCGCGCGACATCAGCTTTTACGTGGATGGGTTGCATTACCACACGCGAAAGTCCCCGGAATTCACGGGCAGTCAGCAATGGGTTTTTGACCATCCGTTTTACATCCTGCTGAACGTTGCAGTTGGCGGCAATTGGCCCGGCAATCCGGACCAAACGACAACTTTCCCTCAGACGATGATGGTTGATTACGTGCGGGTTTATTCAGACGTGAGAAGCCCGATTCGGCGAATTCGTGATTGAAAGGGAAGCTACGAGGCAGGCCATGGACAAAAATTCTTATCTCATTCAACTATCCCGAAGTGAAGACACAGACTTCGGACGCGTAGAATTCGCCAACCAGTCAGAACCTCAAAAAGTCTTTTCTGCAATTTGGGCGCTCGAAAGCGAAGTTAACAGCGGTGGGTTCCTTCACTATTTCGCTTCTTGGGAATTTGATACCGCCAATTTTGCCCCTGTAGCACTCCTCGCCATCGGCGCTGAATCCTGTGCAAACATTGTCGAGCGTGCGTTACATTCTCTGACTGATTCCACCTTGCCTAATTCACATGAAGCGTGTGAACAGCTAGTGGCCTCTTTAACTGACGAGGACCGAAAGAAGTTTGAACTATTGGATTCTGAATTTTTCAACTATCCCGACAACCTAACGGAATTACTCTTTGAATACGTTGCTGCTCATCCAACCACATTTGGCCCAGTTCCGAGGTAAAGGGATTTGCGTTTAATGGTCGCGTCGCAGCTTGACCCACAAATCGCTGGGCGAGGCTTCACGGTCAACGCCCTCATAACGCGCCATCAATTCCTTGTCATTCAATATGTGGCCTTGCAACCAGGTGTCGGCAGAAAGCCATGCCCCGATTTTCAATTCACCTTTCAAATCGGTCTTATTGATGACAACTTCGATTTTGATTTTGTCGGCATCCACATCCACCCAGAGCAGGTTTTCCTGCGTTCGCGGGTTGTGCATTTCGCGCCATGAAAGAATTTTGCCGCGTATGGTGTAATCAGTTTCGGTTGTTCGGCGTTTACGGCTGCGGTCGGTTAGGGCTTCAAAAACAGGTTTGAGGCTGCGGGTGCTGACGCGCGCGCGATAAGCCAGTCCAGCCACCGAGGCTGTAATCGGACGCTCACGGAAATCCAGCGGGTTGATTTCCGTGATGTTTTGCAAAGCAAACATGAATTCCAGCGGCGAATCCATCACCGCGCCGCGCACGATGGCTTCGCCATCTTCTTCATATTCCAGAATTTCCCAAGGGTAAAACCCGATCTGGCGTTTGCCTCGAAACGCCGGGCGGCAATCTGCATAAAACATTCCTTTGGAAGATTCATACAGCACCGTCCAGACTTCCAGGCCGGAACCTAAACTCCAACAACAGCCATGCAAAGTCCCTTGCGGACGATGCGCTTTGCTGGGCGCGCCAAGTTGATGCGCCTCTTCAGCCAGCGCCTTGTAAGAAGCGTCATCTTTTACTTGAAACCCAATTGCATCAAATGGCTCTGGCATAAGTTTGTCCGGAAGCCCGGTTCACTGTCTTATTGATCGTCTTTATTCCTGCGGGGATTTTTTTCGAAAACTGCCGGGTTAGGAGGAGCGTATTGTCGCACTCCGCGAATATTTCGCGCGCGTCCATGCGTCGGGAGTTGGTCGTTCCGGATCATTTCCGCGAACAGATCCATATCATAATCGCATTCCCGCGACATCTCTTCGCGTATGGCTTCCAATTCTTCCAGAAAACGAGGGCGATGGTACATTTTAAAATAGTTAGAAGCCGGGAATTTGAAGCCGATAGTTCAGTCATTTTTCAATGCCGACTACCGTCTACCGATTCCCGACTACTCAGTAAAGCTCACTCACCAAAAACTCTGGAGTCACAATTTCCGGGACGAAAAAGCCTGCGGCAGTGTTAAACAGCTTGATTCGCGCCTGGCGATGAACACTGGCCAGATGGCCAAAATTCCACGTCACCAGATAATCAATTTTGTGAAACGAAGCCAGGGCCACATGCAGCGCGTCGCCCAGAAACTTTCGTTGAAAAATGCCGCGCCCGATGTATCCGTCGGCCAGAATAGCGGCCTCTTCGGATACTTCAAGCTGCGGCAAATGATGAATCAGTTTCAGGTAACTTTTACGATACGGTTCGCGTGCCCGCTCAAGTTCGCGCTGCACCAGCGGGGAAACATAAGCTTGATAGTTTTTCAATTCATGCTCCCACCATCGAATGGTCAAATCACGTCGAAAGGATTCACCCTTGTCCAGGTACGCGCCAATGACGGATGTTTCCAGGTAGATGGTCGGCATCATCTTTTCAAGCTCACTTCTTTTCCGCGGCGACTTCAATGGCCGGACTTTGCGGCACAAGTCCCAAATAATTTCGCCGCAAATCCAGCACCAAACGGAAATGGCGCAGATAATCGCCTCCCAAGACGCCATGTTGTTCAAATCCTGAAGTTTCGTTGACCGCATCCAGGTCAAGAATCAATGCGCGGGAATTGTTCTTTCGCAAATTGTTGACCGTCAGTGTCGAAAGCCCCAGAGCCTCAGCGCCGTCTTCAACGCCCGCAGCGCCGATCACGCGGAAAGTTTCGCCCTTCAGCTTCATTCCTTCCAGTTCGTACTTCCTGACGGCAGCTTTTGAAATCACGGAAATCGTCGCGCCAGTGTCAACAATGAAGTTCAGCGGACGATCCATTGTCGGCAAATGAGCTTCAGCGCTGGCCAGACCGCCGCTGGTGCTGCGAATCGGGACTTCAACTCCGGTCAATGCGCCAAGGTTTTCCACTTTTGGCGCAGCCGCCGCTTCAGCGGTTGCAGCCGGATCGGCAGGCTTGGCCGCCAGTTCACTATCAGTCAGCGGCGTGCGGTTCAGCAACAGTTCCTGCGTTTTGTAGTCCAGTGTCACAGCGTATTGAGATAGAACCGAAAGACCGATGTACCCGTCGGAGCGTTCGCCTTCCGGAGTGTCTTCGGTGGAATGAACCGTGCGAATGTAAATCGGCACGACATCAATTCTCGCGTCACCCATCTGAATCGAATCAAGCAAACCATACAGAATCGGAAACGTTCCGCTGCCGCCGATGGCACGAGCACTGCCGCCTCTGGCAACGGGTTTGACACCCAACGCCGCGGCGGTTTTATCCGAAAGCACAGACATGCTGGCGCCGGTGTCTATCACGAACCGGAACGGCCCTTTGCCGTTGATCATCAGTTTGATGAATGGACGGTTGTTGACCAGTTCAAACGGAACCGAGACGATTTCCTTACCATTGACGCGATTGATTTTGGTGGTGCCCAGATAGCGGTAAAAATCAATCAGTCCTTTGATTCGCGCGCGGCGTTCGGCATCTGTCTTCGGCGAAACTTCCAGGAACCGTTGGTAAGCATCTGCGGCTTCTGTGTAAAGCTCCAGCCTGGAGCAAGCGCGAGCCAGCGAAACGTAATAATCCGGTTCGTTCGGGTCTAGCGAAATGGCTCGTCTCAAACCGTCGTAGGCTGTTTTTGACCGGTTTTCGAAGTATTCAATCTCTGACAAACCAGCGATGGCCAGTGCCTGCTTTTGATCGAATTTCACGGATGTGTAAAGCGCTTCAATCGAATTGCGGAATTCGCCTGAACGCAGCAGCGACGTGCCCAGCAACGCAAATGCGCGCGCATTGAGCGGGTCAATCGCGATCACTTGTGCCGCCTGCTCATACGCATCCTGCAACTTTAACTGCTTTACCAGCGCAAAGCTCAGGCCTAGCCGGGCGTCTTTGTCGGCTTGATCCTTATCAATCAGTTGCCGATAAATTTTTTCAGCTTCGGTGAAGTTGGCTGCACGTACTTCTTTCTCAGCCCGTTTGAGCGCTTTGCCGCGTGATTCAGCCAGTGCAGGCAAACTCAAAGCCACGACCACGGTCATAGCCATCAGAATAAACGTCAACATCCGGAGAGCGGATTTCATAACAGTACCTCCCAAAGAAAGGATGAATGGCGAATTATGTGTGATGAATGTCGCGCCGCCTGAATCAGACGATTGATCATTCATCGTTCAGAATTCATCACTTCAAAATCTCGCCGGTTTTGTTCGACCATAACAGGAGATCAAGTTCGTCGAAATTGATTCTAATATCTGCGGCGAATTTTCTCATCTGCTCCTCAACCGCCAGATACTTTTTTTTCGTGCTGGGTGGATTGGGGGAATCAATCACTCCCAATTCATGCAGCGTTCGCAGAATGTGTTTATCCAGGATCGCGTAACCACAATAACCGATATTGCGAAGATAGTGGCTGGCTTCTTTATAACCGATTCCTTTGATGCCCGGGTTTCGCGCAAAAAAATCCCGGCGCGTTTCGGCATCGCCGCCAAACGAATCCAGCTTTTCTTTCAACCGCAAATCACACTCGCGCTTCAGATACTTTCGCGTGTGAACGATATAACCCGACCGTGCGCGCGGATAACGATGCGCTCCAACCAGCAAATTTTCCAACCGGCGATGCCCGCTGCTGAACAGATGAGGGCGAATGCGCTCAATTGAATTCAGCCCCATTCGCGCGCTGGCTCCGGCAGTGAAAATGCAATAACACAATTCCTCGAACAAGCGCGCATCGTCGCGGATGCGGCTGATTTCCGCAAACTCGTCGAGCCGAGCGCGAATCGCGCTTTGCTTTTCGAGGTAACTTTTTTGCATTTCATCAATCATCAAAGGGTTCATCTACGCTTGGGGAATCGCTCCTGATCATAGGTTTGGGATTCAATTGGTCCGTACGCGCTGCTGGACAAAGGCTTTTTACGTGCTGGCTGTCTTGCCGTCAATCGTTCGGGGCTTTTTGACGCAATCGCACAGCTTGCCTAGACTCCGCGCGCAATGCTTATGACCAAAGCAGGAAAAACCTCACTGCGAATTTTGACTGCCGGACTTTTGCTGACCGGCAGCATCGCGCTGTCTG
This sequence comes from uncultured Heliomicrobium sp., assembly GCA_964639915.1. GTDB lineage: Bacteria > Acidobacteriota > Blastocatellia > RBC074 > RBC074 > RBC074. The sequence continues at coordinate 9,653 of CAZXHW010000048.1, read as the reverse complement.
GCTGTTCGTCACTGTCTCGCTTCAACACCCGTATGGCCGGACTGGTTGCGCCAAATCAGCTTGCGCGTACGGCGGGCGGAAATTTCGCCACCACGGACAGCTATCTTTTTGCCTTGGAAGTACCCAAGCCTTCCGAACAAGTTCTGGCCGCCGTTAAACAGTTGCCTGAAGACGACGCCCTGATCTTCATCGGTCCTGATTCTGAACCGCAGACAGAACTGGTTTACCGCACAATCGCTTATTTAAGCTGGCCGCGACAGATCGGAGCGTTGCATTGCGGCGTAGCAGGTGAACCGCCGACGCTGCTTTTCAAACCGCGCAAAGACAAACCTATTCGCTGGCTGATTTTTTACCGGCGGCAAGTTCCAGCCGATGTATCCACCTTGCCAGGTTCAATTGAACTTGGCAGTCACCTGAAACTGATTCCGGTGCCAGAGACGAAGGAATGGACTTTTTACTGCTCACAATAGCCCTGCTGCTGCTCTTGCTGGCCGGTTTGGGTTTGAGCTTGCTGCGATTGCCGAAACGCCCAGTCGGCGCGGCTGAACTCTTCGCGCTTTCTTTTCTGTTCGGCGCGGCAATCATTTCATTGTCATCATTTCTGCTTGGCTTTCTGGTTTCCGGCATCTGGCTTCGTGGAAGCGTGGCGTTTTTGTGCCTAGCAATCGGCGTGCTCGGAATTTGGCGGCAAAGCTTGAAGCTTCAGTCTGACAATTTGAACGGCTCCAACAAGTGGTTGCTAGTGCTTGCTGCTATGCAGATTGCAGTCGTCGCCTGGCTTAGCTCTGTGCGCGTGTTAGGTTGGGATGGGTTATTCAATTTTGAAATCAAAGCGCGGCTGGCTTTTCAAAACGGCGGAGTCCTTCCACTGGAATTCTTTTCCGATCCTTCGCGTTCGTGGACGCTTCAGAGCTATCCGTTACTGTTACCACTGACCCAAAGCTGGTTGTATTTGTGGATCGGGAGCGCCGACCAGCATTTCGTGAAAATTCTCTTCCCTCTTTTTTTCGCGGCGGCGCTTTGTTTGTTCAGCACAGGCAATCGGCTCTTTGGCGTTCGATCATGGCAAAAATTCGTTCCGCTGCTGCTGATTTTCACCGTGCCTTCGTTGCTGATTGGAGACGGCAGCGCGTCGTCGGGCTATGCCGATTTTCCCCTGGCCGTCTTTTACCTTGCATCGGTAATTTATCTGGCGGAATTTTGGCGAACCGGGGAATTTTCGGCGTTGCGTTTAGCAGGAGCACTTGCTGCCGCCGGATGCTGGCTGAAACAAGAAGGCGCGATTTTATGGTTTTGCCTTATGGCGCTGGCGGCCATTCGACTCGCCTTCGCTCGATCAAGTTGGAGTGACTGGAAAGAACTGGCCAAAACTGCCTTACCCGGTCTGTTGATAATTGTAGGCTGGCAAGCTTTCGTGCGACTGGTCAGCTTGCCAGCCATCAGCCAGTTTTCACCGCTCAGCTTTGCCACGTTGCGCAGCAATTTGTGGCGAGCGCCGATCATCGCCGAATCCGTGCTGTACGAACTGGCGAACTGGCGACATTGGGGAACGTTGTGGCTGATCTCGCTGTCGGCAATCGTCTGGCTATTCTGGCGAAGGAATCGGCCTGAAGCTTTGCTGCCGTTTACCGTCCTGCTACCGCTGGCTTTTTACGCAAGCGTTTACGTTTTCAGCCTCTGGCCTTCGTTCATTACTCACTTGGAATCTTCGTTTCCGCGGTTGCTGATCCAGCTTTCACTGGTTTCAGTTTGGTGTGTTGTGGTCGCCGCTCAACCAACGCCTTACAACAAACAATTAGACAATCAAACATAGCCGTTCGCTTCAAACCAGCGAACGGCTTTTTCAATCGCAGCTTCAATCGAGCTTTGCGGCAAACCGAGTTCGCGGACGGCTTTTGACGAATCGTAGTACATCGCCTTTCGCGACATTTGCACAGAGTAAAACGACACCTGTGGAGTTTTGCCGAAATATCTGGCCAGAATCATTTCATCCATAAACGCCACAGCCAAAGGAATGAAATGCGGAACGGCGAAGCGCGGCGCGGCTTTTCCAGTGATGCTTGAGAGCATTCCCAGCATTTCTTTCAGCGTCAGGTTTCGATTCCCCAAAATGTAGCGCTCACCGAGGCGGCCTCGCTGCCAAGCCAGAATGTGGCCGCGAGCGACGTCATCAACGTCAATCAAGTTCAGGCCTGTGTGGACATACGCGGGCATACGGTTTTGCAGGAAACGCAGAACAATGTCGCCGGTTGGTGTAGGCTTTACATCGTGAGCGCCAATCGGCGTTGAAGGGTTGACGATCACCACATCCAAACCATCACGTGCTGCTTCAAGTACAGCTTGTTCGGCCAGAAATTTCGATTTTTTGTAATCGCTGATCAAAGCCTCAACCGTGGTCCGGGTTTCTTCGTTGGCGAGCGTGCCGGGCGCGGGAACTCCGATGGCGGCGACGGAACTAGTGTGAATGAATCGTTTGACGCGGGCGGTTTTGGCGGCGGCAAGCAGGTTTTTCGTGCCAGTGACATTGGCGCGGTAAATGGCTTCCCGATCCTTTACCCACAAAGAGTAATGGGCTGCCACGTGGAAAACCGCGTCGCAGCCCTGAATTTGTTCGGACAGTTTTTGACTGTCGTCCAGATCACCCGTCACCGTTTCAATCGGCAACCCGGCAACATTCCGCTGATCGCTGCCAGCGCGAACCAATGCCCGGACCTTATAACCGTCCGCCAGAAGCATTCGCGCCAGATTGCCGCCGATGAACCCTGTTGCTCCGGTAATGAAAACTCTCATAGGGGATGGGAGGTGGGAGTTAGGAGTTGGTGCAAGTGTCGGAAGGGCCAACCCCCAACTCCCGGCTCCCATCTCCCGATCAGATTCCCATAACTTGAACGTGAACTTTGCGGTTATTGGGGCCGTCGAATTCAGTGAAAAGAATTTGCTGCCAGGTGCCAAGCTTCATTTGGCCGTTTTCAATTGGGATGGAAAGGTTGGGACCAACAACAATCGCTCGCAAATGGGCGTCAGCATTGTGGCGGTCGCAATCCGAAAAAAGCGGATCGTTATGTTTGTAATACACGTCTTGTGGAATGCTTTTGCCAAACATGTCTTTCACGTCTGCCAGCAAAGCATCTTGGGTTTCATTGAGCATAATTCCCGCTGTCGTGTGCAGAGATGAAATTTGCACCATTCCATCCCGAACCGGAGTTTGAGAAACAAATTCTGCAATTTGCTCGGTAATGGGGTTCACTTCGACTCGCTCTTTGGTGCTGACGACCAGCGTGGTAGAAGCGACCTTGTAGGTTCCTTCTTTGATTTCAACTTTGGGCGTTACCTCAACCACTGATACCGCGGTGTTTTTCATTTTGTTGTTCTCCTCGTTCCTCTTAGGGGGCTCTTGCGGCAGCGGCTGGGAAGCAGCGCCGGGGCCGCGCTCGAATCTAAGGCGCAAACTCTAGGCGAGCAACATGATCAAAGTCAAACTGGCAACTTTTCACCGTAACTCACTTTGGTTATACCAAGTTACACACTTAGAATGACTTGCAGACTTTCCCGCAAAGCGTTGATCACTGGCTTTATGCTCACTAGAAACCTGACGGATGCTGTCGGCCGCAGAAGCATTGCTGCGGCCAGCCGCCAAGGGTTCATTTTTCCGGAAGCTTCAGCCGCTTCATTGAAATCTGGCAACGCATGCTCAGCTTCATCTGAAATCAGGCGGACTGCTGCAGCCGGTAAACCCAATTCTGCCGACACACGCAAGATGTCGAAACTTTCCATATCAACCGCCATTGCTTGCTGGCTTTCGCCCAATCGCAGCTTGTCTGCGGCTTCGGTAATAATCCGGCTGACGGTAACCCCCGTTCCGCGAAATGCCTGAAGCGAAGTTCGCTGAAACGCTTCATGCAGCGATTCGCCAAGATGGCTGTCGCAGAAAATCTCCTGCTGCGTTCGGCCGTCCTGGCAAAGATCGTAAATGACAACGTCGCCAGCTTTCAGTTTCGGATCAAGCCCGCCCGCCAAGCCGACAACGATCAACGCTTCGTAGCTGCTGGTTTTCAAATGATGGCCAAGCCATTCGGCAAAGCCACGCGCGCCCATTCCGCATTGCAGAACGGTAACGTTGCGATTGCCGAAAAGCCCTTGGCAAATTTTGAAGCCGGATTCTATTGATGAAGCCGTTTGGCTGAGCAAGTTGACTGCCGTTTTGAATTCGATATCAACGGCTGTGACCAGGCACAAGCTGGCGCGATTGGATTCGGCTGTCATTTCGACGGCAAGCCTCGTTGCGAAATCCAGTTCAGCAGGTTTCCGCTGATCACCGGCTGGCTGTGGCTCAGTTCCGAGGCTTTTGCGCATCCGGCCAGCATCACCGCCACACGAAGTTCGTCGAAAAACCGCTGAAAAAATGTTTCGACGCCTTCGATTCCTCCCTGCGCATAAGCCCGCAAAACTGGCAGCGCCACGCCAACCAGCTTTGCGCCCAGCGCCAGGGCTTTTGCCGCTTGCAACCCGGTGCGAATTCCCCCGGAAGCAATCAGGTTCAACCCCAGCCCGCGCAATTCACAAACGCTGGCCGCAGTCGGCACGCCCCAATCCCAAAAGGCTTCGCCAAGGTGACGTTGCGCGCGGTTGCGCAAGGTTTCGACCGCCACCCACGAAGTTCCGCCCGCACCGGAAACATCAATCCAACCAGCACCCACCGACGCCAGCTTCGCACCGCTTTCACGCGCAAATCCGCATCCGGTTTCTTTGACAATGATCGGCAGCGGTGATTCCGCAATCAACCGTTCGATTGTTTCCAGCGAAGCCCGAAAATCCTGATCGCCTTGTTCCTGAATCACTTCCATAGCCGTGTTCAAATGAACGCACATCGCATCTGCGCCTATTTCCCGCCCCAATCGAACAATTTCCGCTGTCGTCATTTCTCGCGCCTGAGCGATTCCGATGTTGCCGAACAACAGCAAATCCGGCGCAACATCACGAACCTGAAACGTGCTGGTGACTTCGGGATAACGCAACATCACTCGCTGAGAACCCACGCCAAAGCCTATGCCCAGCCGGTCGGCTAGCGCGGCTATTTCCCGGTTAAAAATACCGACTTCTTCAACGCCGCCGGTCATTCCAGTAATCATCAGTGGATAGCGCAGCCGCTTGCCCAAAACCTCGACACTCAGATCAATTTCTTCCAGCGAAGTTTCCGTCAACGGCTGGTGAATCAACTCTACGTCTTCCAGCAGCGTGGTTTTGTTTCGGAATTCGACTTCCTGATGAGCACAAAGCTCAAAGTGGCTGAGTTTGCGGCGAACAAGCGTGTTGATTTCGTTTGAAACAGTCATTAGTTAAAACGGCTTCTTGCCTGAAGCAGCGGCTTCAAGTTAAGTTTGCTTTGTCAGTAAACAAATCTGGGATGCATCAAGCGCGATTATAGAGGCGAGCCTGAGCGCGCGTAAACTCACGCTAAGTTCAGCGCTGTTGAGGATTGTTTACACAGAGAATTGTTATGGCTGAAAAATCAAAAGCTGAAAAAGAGATCGTCAAACTTCGGCGGCAAATCAACGAGCACGATTACAGTTATTACGTTCTGAATTCGCCAACCGTCGCGGATGCTGAATACGACGCCCTGATGCGCACGCTGAAAGAACTTGAGGCAGAAAACCCCAACCTCATCACTCCTGACAGCCCGACACAGCGAGTTTCCGGCCAGCTTGCGGAAGGTTTTGAAGAATATTTCCACAAACGTCCGATGCTATCGCTGGACAACAGCTACAGCATCGAAGATTTGCGCGATTGGGCTCGCCGGTGCGAAAAGCTGGCCGAAGGTCGAAATTTCGATTTCATTTGTGAACTGAAAATTGACGGCTTATCGCTGTCGCTGATTTACGAAAACGGCTTGCTGGCTCGCGCCGTCACGCGCGGCGATGGAACTCGCGGTGAAGTCGTCACCAACAATGCCAAAACCATTCGCTCCGTGCCGCTTCGAATACAAGCTGACCGAACAGATGAGATTGAAGTGCGTGGCGAAGTGTATTTGCCGCACGAAGCTTTCGAGCGCGTCAACCGTGAACGCGCCGAACAGGAATTGCCGACCTTTGCCAATCCGCGCAATGCGGCTTCCGGCGCAATGCGGCAACTAGATCCGCAAGCCGTTTATGATCGGCGGCTGGATATTTTCTGTTATCAATTGTTGTTTGATGGTCAACCCGCGTTTCCAACTCATGGAGAATCCCTGGAGTGGATGGACAAACATGGGCTGAAGGTAAACAAAGAAAAGTGTCATTGCCAGACAATCGAAGAAGTCATTGAGTATTGCAACAGTTGGGAAACCAAACGCGACGATCTGAAATACGAAACCGACGGAATTGTTGTGAAGGTTAACCAGGTTGCAATCCAGGACGAACTTGGCTGGACATCTAAATCGCCTCGCTGGGCGATTGCTTATAAATTCCCTGCTCGTCAGGCTTCGACACAATTACTGGATGTGATTTATCAGGTTGGGCGCACCGGAGCTGTCACGCCTGTTGCCGTGCTTGACCCGGTGTTACTGGCCGGAACGACCGTGGCGCGCGCCAGCCTGCATAACTCCGAAGAAATGGTCAGGCTCGGCGTCAAACGCGGAGATTTTGTCTTTATCGAAAAAAGCGGCGAGATCATCCCTCAAGTCGTCAAAGTCATCACGGAGCGTCGCAGCGGCAACGAAACCGATTTCGAGTTTCCGACCGAATGCCCGATTTGCCAAACGCCGCTGGTTAAGCCAGAAGGCGAAGCAGTGACTCGCTGTCCAAATACGGATTGCCCCGCGAAGCTCCGAGCAGGGTTGCTGCACTTCTCTTCTCGCAGAGCCATGCGAATCGAAGGTTTGGGCGAAGCATTGGTTGAACAATTGACTTTGCCGCAACCTCAACGCGGTAAAAAAGGCGAAGCAATTTTGGGCGAAGACGGCTCGCCTGTCATGTTGCCTCCACTCGTCAAAAGCGTGGCTGATTTGTATTTGTTAGCTGAGAAAAAAGACCAATTGTTAGCCCTGGAACGTATGGGAAGTAAGTCTGTTGATAACTTGCTGGCGCAGATCGAAGCAAGCAAGGAGGCGGGCTTGGCTCGACTGATTTATGGTCTTGGCATTCGGCATGTGGGCGAACGCACTGCGGCGATTCTGGCAACCCAATACGGCAGCATGGAAAAACTGGCGGCTGCTTCGGTCGAAGAGCTTTCCGCCGTTTACGAAGTGGGAACTGTTGTCGCGGCTTCGATTCATGATTGGTTCAATCAGCTTCGCAACCAGGAGCTGATTCAACGATTGAAATCCGCTGGCGTCAAAATGGAAACCGCCCGAGGAACGACTGAAGCCGTACCCAGAGTTTTAGAAGGAAAAACTTTTGTGATTACAGGGACTTTGCCAACGATGAAAAGAGAGGATGCAAAAGAATTCATTGAAGCGCGGGGAGGCCGAGTATCCAGTTCGGTAAGTAAGAAGACGGATTTTGTTTTAGCCGGTTCCGACCCCGGTTCAAAGTTGACCAAAGCCCAGGAGTTGAAACTAAAAATTCTGGATGAGGAGGAGTTCTTACAGCTTGTACAGATAGCCCCTTAAGAAACACCATTTGCGGCAAACTTTTCGCACCAATCTGGAAATTTTTCTCAAAAGCCTTGCTGAAACAGGCTCTATTTTTTACCGTAACTTATTCAAAATACAGGATTTAATAAAAATCCGAGAATCTGGATATTTTTTCTTAGTCCTATTGCCAAAACATCGCTCGACGAGTATATTCCTATCCAACTAGCAGCGGTAAATACCCTAATGGCTGAGGACGCTGCTGAATCGGGGCACCGAAAGGGGCCCCATAAATTTTTTAGGGATCACGTTTTTTAGTATTTGACCCGCACTCGATAACTCAGCACAGCTTCTCCATCTTTCGCAATTGGAACATTGAACCGAGCGGCAAATGCGGCAGTTTTTTCCGCTGGAAAACTGGAATTGATAATTTCCCAGTCGCCGCCAATGGGTTCGTTGACGATTACCGTGACAGCCTCTTCCTTGTGATTCCGGATTCTGATTTCGTAGGCGTATTCGAACACCCGACGAGCAATGTTTTTGTAATCCGTCTGCTTTCGTTCCGCGAGGACATCAAAAGCATCACCGAGTTTGATTTTGACCGCTTCGTCTTTTGGCGTGTGATCAATCCGATCTTCCCCAACAAACTGCTGAGCCCCTGTACTGTCGGCCTTGTATACGCGAACGATTCCGGCTGGAAGTGGTTGGCCCAGTCCATTTTCTTTCCCGTTCTTAAAGCTGACATAAACGCCGACTTTCTCTTTTATTGGTTCGCCTGGATTGTTGTAGCCCTGAAAATAATAAGACTGCCCGTTAACGACCAACTCTTTTTTGATGCCAAAATCTGCCGCTGAAAGCAGGCTGATCTGCTTCGTTTCATTGTTTTTGATCGTGGCTTTTCGTTGCAGCGTGTACAGGTGATACTCAAAAAACGCTTGTTCCTGAAACTGAGGTTGAGCCGCACCAGCCGCAGCCATTTCCATCACGCGCGCGCTTTTTAAGGCCATGACTTCATCGCGCACACGATTCACGTCTCCTGCCACAAGCTTCAAATCCGCATTGCGATATGTCGTGCCGCTGTTGTTGGTCAAGGTTACCCAGCCGTTCAAATCGGCTTTTGTGTCGTTCTGGTTAACCACGACAACGTAATCGGAACGCCAGTTGATCCCTTGCGTCAGATACGACGCTTCGACCGTATGCGTATCGGCGCCAGTATTGTCCAGCGTCCAAACCAGAGTCGGTTTGGCAATCAAATCCTGCGGCAATCGTTCGAAACGAATTTCGGCAATGTTGGTTGGATTGATGACGATTTGCCCTCCGATCTGCCAAACCTGACCGCTGTTGTTTGAAAGCAGTGTCGCCCGCGTCGGCGTCAGTTTTTCGGTGTTGTTTTCGACAGCCCGCAGCACCAAGGTCAATTCCTGACCGACGTATTTGTCCAGCAACTTTTGAGGATTCAACAGATCGTATTCGTAGCTTTGCTCGACGACATTCAGGGTATTCGGCGCGGTTAAGGATTTGATATGAACTGTCGTCGCGTTGATTTGCTGCGCAACATCCATAAAGCGCAATTGCGAAGTTCCGCGCGGAAGTTTCAGGGTTCGCGTGTCTTTCACCAAACCCAGATTTGAATTGTAAACCGTAATGGCGACGCTCTTTTGATCTTCCAGAGTGCTGGTTCCGGCTTGAGAATTTTGCCCGCCTTGAGAGGCTTCAATTGTTTCCGTCATTTTTGCTCCTTCGCGTCGTGGCTGATCAGACGCAACGACCATAAAAATTGTTCCCAGCGCCAGCGCCAATGGCAACGCAAATGCCACCAGTTTTCTGACAAACCGTCTTTGTAACTTCATTTTTTCCCCATCTTGATTTGGCTTACGTCTTCTTCAGAAATGCCAGGAGACTTTGCGAGAGTTGAACGCCAATCGAATTTCAACTTGCAGAAACACCAAACGCGCCAACCGCAAGATAGTTGCAGATGATTTCCCATTTGTTGACAGTATTGAACCATAGCCACTACATTCACAGCATGTTTAGACGAATCATCGCCAGTCTCGCTTTCGGTCTGAGCCTGCTTACCGCTTTCGGTTGCGGCGGGCAGCTTTACAAA
>CAZXHW010000047.1:0-17728 GCA_964639915.1 uncultured Heliomicrobium sp. | reverse complement strand
GCGCAGATTGAAAAGGTGCTTCAGGCTGGTTTGCGGCTGACTCATATTGACAGCCACAAACATTCTCACGTGCTGCCGCCAGTTTGCGAAGCCATCATCAATACTATAGGCGATTACGGGATCAAGGCTGTTCGCTTGCCACGTGAACGTTGGCGTTTTCCGCGTCATAACCTTTCCGCCAAGCTAATTAAGCAAAGCCTTGGGGCCTTTGGCCTGTCTCAGCTCTGCCGTATCAGCGCAGTGAAATTAAGCAACAGAACTGCAGGTGCTTTTTTCGGAGTCTCTCAAACCGGATTTTGGTCGAAACGCTGGTTGGTGGGACTGATCGAATCTTTGCCAGAAGGCGTCAGCGAGTTAATGACCCATCCCGGTTATCACGACGCGGAACTCAACCAGATCAAAACACGATTGCTGGAGTCCAGGGCGAAGGAATTGACCCTTTTAACAGATTTGGAAATCAAAGAGGCTGTGAGCAGAGGCCAGATCCGGTTAATTAGTTATGCTCAGCTTGAATGTCTGGAAGCTAAGAAGCCAATTCTTTCGTGAGGGTGATCCCCTACAATACACTTCCGATTTTTTCCACAGAGATTAGGGAAACAAGCGTTGACAGCCTTTGTAGGTTGGGGGTAAGGTTGCCCCCGCTTGTAGGCTTTACTCACTTTCCCTCAAACGAAAGTCTTTCAGGTTCCCCAATAGTTCAATTCGATAGACGGAATAGCGATTTTGATTTAGCGCAGTTCTAAACTGGATAGCTAGGTCAAAAGTTATGAAGTCCCGTTCTTCACGAGTACTCTTTGGGGCCGGTCTTGTTCCTCTCACAGATACTCACACTTGCAAACCCGCTCTGCGATAACCTAGGAGAATTCGAAATGGGAGCTTTTCAAAAACCCTTGCGCACTCTCTTTGTGCTTATTGGACTAGTTGTTTTGTCGTCCTTCGCTTGGGCAGCAGATCCTGGTTCCTTGATTCCACCAACTTCAGAAGCCAGCGATCAAAAGCAAGGTTCAATTCTTTTTTACAACACGTACACTTCCGGTGCGACTTCGGGAAACACCCAGAACACCCGCATCAACATCACCAACACCAGCGTCACTTCGGCGGCGTTTGTTCACATTTTCTTTGTTGCGGAAGGCTGTGGAATTGCCGACAGTTTCATTTGCTTGACGGCGAACCAGACGGCTTCGTTCCTGGCTTCAGACATTGACCCAGGCACTAACGGTTACATCGTGGCGGTTGCCAACGATGGCATCACCGGTTGTCCGACGGGGTTTAATTGGCTGATCGGTGACGAATTCGTCAAATTTTCAACCGGGCATACAGCAAACCTGGGCGCGATAGCTTTTGGGGCGCTTTTCACTGGCACTATGCCGGGTTGCGACAGCAACTCTGTAACGGCGGCAGTGCGCTTTAACGGAGTGGCTGGTTCCGGATATAACTGCGCTCCCGCAGTTCTGGCTTTGGACAATGTTGGCAGCCGCGCAGATGGCAATGACACTTTACTGGTCATCAACCGCGTTGGAGGCAACTTGGGTATCGGCGCTTCTACACTGGGCACATTATTTGGCCTATTGTATGACGACGCCGAAAATGTAACGAGCTTTTCAGTGAATGGTAGCTGCCAGTTGCGTCAAACGCTTTCCAGCAATTTTCCTCGCACGACGCCGCGTTTCGAAAGCTTTATTCCTTCAGGCAGAACAGGTTGGGTGAAAATCTTCAACCAGACAGGCGCTGTCGGTATTGTGGGTGCAGCGATCAATCTGAATCCTAACTCTGCCTCCAGCGGTGGAGCGTTCAACGGTGGTCACAACCTGCATCACTTGACGCTAAATTGCTTGGAATCATACATATTGCCGGTTTTCCCTCCGAGTTGTTAGCAATTCGTTCGGAATTATCCTTATGGATTCATGCATCGAGAGGCGGGCTTCCAAAAGCTCGCCTTTTGATTTTTATTGGGCAAAAACTCAGTTTTGACAAGCCTCAGAGCGGCGCTTACACTCCCTGCTTACTAACCAAATGCTGCCTAACTGATGGAGTCAATGTCACTTGCCGAGTGCGAATTTACCCAAAAACTCGACGACAAATCGCCCGCTGATCGGTATCACGGAACGGTTGAACACGGAAGACACGTTTTATCTGCGACGGTATTACTCTGAAGCGGTGGAGGCTGCAGGAGGCGTACCGATTCATATTCCGCTGATTCCGAATCGAGAATATTTAAGCGCATTGTTTGAACGGCTGGATGGGTTGGTTTTCTCTGGCAGCGATAGCGATCTTGATCCCGCACTTTACGGCGAAGAACCCTACCCAAAGCTTGGCCCGGTTGTTCCTGAACGTGACCAAGTGGATTTGATTTTGCTGGAACTTGCCGAAGCACATGCGTTGCCTGTGCTGGCAATCTGTTTTGGAATGCAGTCACTAAATGTTTCGCGCGGAGGAACGCTGATTCAAGACATCGAATCTCAAGTCTCGAATCCAATTAAACATGAACAAGGGCAGGTTTATTCTCGCCCATCACACAGCATCAAGATCGAAGCCGATTCATTGCTGGCGCAGCTTGCTGGAGGCAATTCGGTTCGCGTCAACAGCAGCCATCATCAAGCCGTCGCAAAAGTTGGACGTAATCTTAAAGTGATCGCCAGTGCGCCGGATGGAGTAATTGAAGCCGTAATTGATATTCGCGCGGATCGGTTCGTGCTTGGAGTTCAATGGCATCCCGAAGTTGCATGGCAGCAAGATCGGCTATCGCAAGCGATTTTTGGCAAATTCAACGAAGTTGCGAAGCAGTATGGCGCGCAATAGCGAACGGGTAGCAAGCAATGAATAAACAAGCCAAATCAACCATCGCATTGCTTTCAACCGCGCACGCCGTGCTTGATTCCTATTCCAGCTTCCTGTTTCAGTTGTTGCCGGTGATGACTTTGCGACTGGGGTTGAAACCTGCCCACGCCGGATTGCTGACACCCATGTTGATGATTAGTTCGTCGCTGATGCAGCCGGTTTACGGAATGATTTCGGATCGTTATTTGAAACGCTCTATGGCGGTGTTTGGGCCTTTGGTGGCAGCGATATTTCTGTCTTTGCTGGGAACGGCGACAAGCCTGCCGATGTTGATGGCATTTGTCGTGATTGGCGGCATGGGCGTCGGAGCATTTCACCCACAAGGCGCGGCGATGGTTTCGCGCGCGGCTTCATCAGACGGACTTGGCAAGCATCAGGGAATGGTGATGTCGGTTTTTTCGTCGGCGGGTACGGTTGGTTACGCACTGGGACCAATTTTGATCGCTGCTTCAGTCAGCCTGTATGGATTGGAGCATAGTTGGTACACGATGGGGTGGGGCATTGCGATGTGGTTGTTGATGGTCCGGTATTGCCCGTCGCTGGAGCGTGTTGAGCGGACTGCCAATGCTCCAAGCCTCAAAGACGCGTTGCGCGCTGCCTGGGTGCCATTGACGCTGCTATATTTTGCTGTGGTGTTGCGTTCTGCGGTGTCGGTTAGCGTGCAAACCTTTTTACCCTTTGCGCTGCAAAGCAACGGCATGTCAGACAACGAACGTAGTTGGATTCTGGCCGGATTCATACTGTTTGGCGGCATCGGAGGTTTTTTTGGCGGAGCGTTGGCGGATCGGTTTGGCGCGCGACGAGTGACTTTGCTGGCAATGCTGCTTGCGACACCGTTGCTGGTTGGCGCTTTTTCCACCAGCGGCTTGCCAAGCTACATTTTACTTATGCTTGGCGGAACCATGCTAAATCTGCCGATTCCGATCAGCGTAGTAATGGCGCAGCGAATGGTTCCCGGCGGAGCCAGCACAGTTTCAGCATTGATGATGGGATTTGCCTGGGGCGCTGGAGCGTTAATGGCTCCACTGACAGGGGTTTTGAGCAGCCGCCTGGGATTTTTCCAGGCGCTGTTGATTGTCTCTGTTTTGCCGCTGGCATCGGCTGCGCTGTTGTGGCTTTATCCGAAAGACGAAGAAGTTGCGCGTGCTACGGTAAAGGAAGCGTTGGCAGTTGGCGACTAACGTCCCCTGAAATTTGAGATTGAGTGAGTTTTAGAATTTATGTTTTGGAAACGAAAAAAGAGTGATTTCATCTCGTTGAACTTAAGCGCGGATGACCCTGTTGAACCAATTGTTGAATCCAAACCGGAGCCAAAAGTGGAACCTGCTCCGGTTGCACCGGTAAAAGTAGAAGCTCCGCCAGCACCAAGTTTTGAGTCGCCAAAGACTCAACCGCCTGTTAGTGCGCCAGTGGCGGAAACTTTTAGGCCAGCCCCGGCAGTTGAAGCGCCAAAGCCCGCACAGCCTCTGCCGCCAATTGAGCCGCCTGCAGAAGAGCCTTCTGAAGATGGGTTTATGAAGCGCTTCCGCAAAGCCATCACCTCGACGCGGGAGAATATCGCAACGCGCATTGAAGACGCCGTCAAAGGCAAAAAGATCATTGACGCGACGACATTGGATGAACTGGAAGAGGCCTTGATCGGTGCGGACATTGGCGTGCAAACAACGATGGAAATCATCGAAAACGTTCGCAAACAGGTTGATCGCCAGTCATTGAAAGACGTTGATGAATTGAAGCGCACGATCAAACAGCAATTGCTGGACATTTTGGAAACTGCCGAACGATCTCGCGGCGTGGCTTCGGAAACGTCCGTGCCGGACAATGTGCGGCCTTACGTCATGATGATCGTGGGAGTGAACGGCGTCGGAAAAACCACGACGATTGGCAAACTGGCTCAGCGGATCAAAGCCGAGGGCAACGAAATTCTGATTTGCGCCGCAGACACGTTTCGAGCTGCGGCGTCGGATCAATTGGCGATCTGGGCGGATCGCGCCGGAGTTCCCTTGATCCAACAAAAGCAGGGAACTGATCCGGCAGCGGTGTTATTCGATTCGCTGAAAGCTGCCAAAGCTCGCAATGCCGATGTATTGATCGTTGACACCGCCGGACGGCTGCACAACAAAGCCAACCTGATGGCCGAGCTGGAAAAAATGAAGCGTATCGCCAGCCGCGAAGTTCCCGGCGCTCCGCACGAAGTCCTGCTTGTGGTTGACGCCGTCACAGGTCAGAACGGATTGAGCCAGGCGCGCGAATTTATGAAAGCTGCTGACATCACCGGACTGGTGCTGACGAAACTCGACGGCACCGCGAAAGGCGGCATTGCCGTCGCGATTGCCAAAGAATTGAATCTGCCGATCCGTTATTGCGGCATTGGCGAACAAGCAGACGATCTGGTTGTATTTGATCCGAAGGCTTATGTCGAAGGACTATTTGAATAAGCCTTATCACGACAACCGCAGCCAATTGCAAATGAAAGCCAAGCGACGGTTCGGGCAAAATTTTCTGATCAAATCGGATTACTGTGACCAAATCGTTACTTCGGTCAGCCCGAAAGCTGACGAAACGATTCTGGAAATCGGACCAGGCCAAGGAGCTTTGACAGAACTTCTGATCGAAAGTGGCGCGCAAGTTGTCGCCATCGAAGTTGATCGCGATTTAGCACCATTGTTAACCAGGGACTTTGGCCGCCGAGAAAATTTCCGGCTGGTCGAAGCCGATGCGCTGCACGCTGATTTCTGCCAAGTGATCTCTCCTGCCTCCACTGCTCGCGTAGTTGCCAATCTGCCTTACAACATTTCGACTCCGATTTTGCAGCGATTGATTGAGCACCGCCGATGCGTCACCGAGATGACGCTGATGTTGCAACGCGAAGTCGTTGAACGTATTACGGCCGGTCCCGGTGGGAAAGAATACGGATATCTTTCCGTGCTGGTGCAGCTTTATTGTGAAGCGGAACACCTGTTTGACGTGCCGCCGAGCGCCTTTCGACCAGTGCCGAAAGTCGTGTCCAGCGTCGTTCGGTTGAAGGTTCGTTCTCAAACTGCGGCAGTGGTTAACGATGAAAAGTTGTTCGTGGAGTTGACCAAAACCTTATTTGCTCAACGGCGAAAGACGATTTTGAATAACCTGCGCGCCGGTTGGACACGGTTGGGAATGGCGTCAGCGGACCAAATCAAAGAGGTTTTAGCCGCGGCAGAGCTAGATCCCCAGCGCCGGGCAGAGACTTTGACAATTTCGGAACTGGCGGGGCTAAGTGAGAAAATTGAACGATTGAATGCAGCCATTAGTCCTAATGACACTGGTTCGACTATACTTTGATGCCAGACGACAGAAAGCGAAAATTGATAAATGGCAAGTAAACTACAAATCACACCACTCGGCGGTTTAGGGCAATTCGGAATGAACATGACGGTTTTTCGTTACGAAGACCAAATGATCATTGTGGATTGCGGCATGATGTTCCCGGATGAAGACCTGCTCGGCGTTGACATCGCCATCCCGGACCTTAGCTACATTGAAGAACATCGGGACGAATTGACCGCCATCGTTTTGACGCACGCCCACGAAGACCACGTTGGCGCGTTGCCGTTCGTATTGCAGGTTGCCAATGTGCCGATCTATACAACACAGTTCACGCTGGGGTTGATCGAAGGCAAGCTGCAAGAATTTGGATTGCTGGACAAAGTTCAGACGCACATCATCGGCACAAAAAAGCCCTTCAAGCTCGGCCATTTTGAAGTTGAATTCATTCGTGTTTCGCATTCGCTGGTGGATTGCGTGGCCCTGGCAATTCACACACCGGTCGGAATTATTATCCACACGGGCGATTTCAAAGTGGATGAAACTCCTGTGATGGGCGATGCGATTGACCTGAAACGTTTGAACCAATATGGCGACCAGGGTGTGCTGGCTTTATTGGCGGATTCAACCAACGTCGAACGCGAAGGCCGGACAGGTTCGGAAAAAGCCGTCATTCCAGCATTCGAGAAAATCTTCCACGAAGCCTCTGGGCGACTGATCGTTTCGTGTTTTGCCACCAGCATTCACCGGTTGCAAATCGTGTTTGATTTGGCGGCTGAAACCAAGCGTGCCGTGGCGTTGGTGGGACGCAGCATGATTCGCAATGTCGAAGTGGCAATGCGTCTCGGGTATTTGGATGTTGATGACGGTTTGCTGGTTAGCCCGAATCAAGCCAAGCGAATGTCCGGCGATGAAGTTTGTTTACTGGTTACGGGCAGCCAGGGAGAGCCGATGGCCGCTTTGCCACGAATGTCTGTGGATCAGCATAAAGATGCCAGCATTGTAAAAGGCGACACGGTCGTCATCTCGGCCCGGCAAATTCCCGGCAATGAAAAATCTATTTCGCGCATGATGAACCACCTGTTCAAAAAGGATGCGCGCGTGATTGATTCCAGCATCGCCCGCATTCACGTTTCCGGCCACGGGCGGCAGGAAGATTTAAAAATCATGTACGATGCTGTCCGGCCAAAATTCCTGATTCCAATTCACGGAGAAACCCGTCAGCTTTATCGTCACGCCGAAGCCGCTCGCAAGTGGGGGGTTCCGAACAACCGGATCGTCCTGGCCGAAAGCGGAGACGTCATTGCGCTGGACGAAAACAGCGTCGAAATCACGGAAAAGATCACCGTCGGCAGAACGCTCATTGACGATTCCGGCTCCGGCAGAATTGATGAATTGGTGTTGCGCGATCGCAAGCATCTTGCCTATGACGGTATCGTGCTGCCGATCGTGGCCATCAATAAAACCTCCGGTGAGTTGGAATCCGCGCCAGAAGTTATCCAGCGCGGACTGGCTGTCGGCGAAGACGGCAGTGACTTTTTGGTCAAAGCCAGAGTGATTGTTGCTGAAACCGTAGCGAATGCGACTCATCAGGAGCGTACAGACTGGGCTGTCATCAAAGAGAAGATTCGCCTGGAACTGAAACGCCATATTCAGCGCGAGACCGGGCGCCGCCCGATGATAATTCCAGTTGTGCTAGAAGTCTGATTCATCTGAGCTGGGTTTCCGCGCGCAAGCTGCTCCGTTTGCGGCTATACACGAAATAAATTACCAAGCCGATTACCAGCCAGGCGATCAACCGCAGCCACGTATCCCACGGCAACATCGCCATTAGCAGGAATGACACAACGATCCCCAATATTGGCACCAACGGAACCAACGGCGTTTTGAAGGGTCTGGGCAGATCAGGACGTTTTTTGCGAAGTATCCAGACGCCGATGCAGACGATGATGAAGGCGAACAGCGTTCCAATATTGACCAGGTCGCCAAGAATGCTGATCGGCAACAAGCCCGCAAAGATTGCAATCAGCAAGCCAACCACGATGGATGAAATCCAAGGCGTTCGAAAACGCGGATGAATTGCGCCCGCCCATTTCGGCAGCATTCCATCTTTCGACATGACGAAAAAGATTCTTGACTGGCCCATCAGCGTCATCAGCATGACCGTTGCCGTTCCGGCAATCGCTCCCAGCTTTACCAGCAGGCTTCCCCACTTTGCGCCGGTCGCATCAATTGCCAGCGCGACCGGCGCGGCAACATTCAACTGCGAATAATGCAGTACACCGGTCAACAGACCGCTGACTGCGATGTACAGCACTGTGCAGATCGCCAATGACGCCAAAATACCTATCGGCATGTCGCGCTGCGGATTGCGCGCTTCCTGCGCAGCGGTTGAAACCGCGTCAAACCCAATGAAGGCGAAAAAGATGCTTGCGGCTCCACGCGCGATTCCTGACCAACCGAATTCACCGAACGTGCCTGTGTTTTCAGGAATGAACGGGTGCCAATTGGTTTGCGCAATTTGAGGATTTTTCCAAAGAAAAGAGGCGGCAACAACAATGAAGATCAGAACGGTTGCGAGTTTGACGAACACAACCGCAACGTTCAGGTTGGCGCTTTCTTTGACGCCGACCACCAGAATTGCCGTCATCACGCAGACCGCGATGAATGCAGGCAGGTTGAAAATCGCTGTTACGTGCGGCAGCGAGTCAGCGTTGAGGCCCGCGGCTTTCAACGCCGGAGCGATTGTTGTCAGAACCTCCCACCTTCCCTGAAAGAAATACAGCTCCTGTCCGGGCGTTTCGATCAATCGCGGTGGCAAGTGAATGCCGAAGTCCTGCAACAAGCTGACCAGATTGCCGCTCAGACCCGAAGCCACCGTCGCTGCGCTAAACGCATATTCCAGAATCAAATCCCAGCCAATAATCCAGGCGATGAACTCGCCCATTGAAGCATATGCGTATGTGTAAGCTGAGCCTGAAACAGGAATCATCGAAGCCAGTTCCGCATAACACAGCCCCGCAAAAGCGCAGCCTAGGCCAGCCAATATGAATGAAAGCGTGATGCTGGGACCTGCAAAACGCGCCGCGACTGACCCGGTGATGACGAAGATGCCAGCGCCGATGACCGCTCCGATACCGAGCGCGATCAGGTTCAGCGGGCCGAGCACGCGTTTCAATCCGTGCTGACCTTCTTCGCGCGCTTCGCCCAGAATTTTGTCCAAGGGTTTGGTGATGAACAGTCCTCTCATGAAATTGTCTCCATTGTGAATTGAATTGGTTGATCGCCAGATGGGGCGGGATCTTAGGCAGAGGTTTTCACGCCGGATAGCTTTTTGTGACGGATGGGTTGTTGGTTGTGACGAACGCGGACTGAAACGTTACGAATTCAGCAGAGAAGGGAGCAGATCAAAGTAGTCCGCCCAACATGCCCTGCAGTTTTTCGCGGTAGCTGCGGCTGAGCATCAGTTCTTCGCCGTTGTGCAGAATGATCTGGTATTCGCCGTGTGACCAATGGCGAAGCTCGCGTATGCGGTCCAGGTTGACGATCTGTGACCGATGAACGCGGGCAAAGCGTTGCGGGTCAAGTTGCGTTTCCAGACCGCTGATGGTTTCGCGCAACAGATAGGAATCTTTTTTGACATGCAAATTGACGTAATTGCCTTCGGCGCTGACCCAGTCAATTTCTTCGGTTTTTAAAAAGAAAATGCGGCCATTGGTTTTGATGACCAGCCGCTCCAGAAATTTTGGCTTCGATCGCTGTTCTTCCAGCAAAGCCAGAATGCGCTGGCTGACGTCGCTTGGCTGTTCACGTTGCAAGTGAGTTTTGGCGCGTTGCAAAGCCTTCCCGAATCGTTCGCGGTCAAAAGGTTTCAGCAGGTAATCCACCGCGTGGACTTCAAACGCGCTAACCGCATATTGATCATAAGCCGTTACGAATATCACCAGTGGTAATTGGTCGGAGTCGAGTGCTGCCAGAACTTCAAAGCCATCTATCTCAGGCATTTGCACATCCAGAAAAATCAGGTCTGGACGTTCGTCGGTAATAAGCGTGATGGCTTCGTGGCCATTGGCGCATTCCCCTACGACAGCGAACCCCTGATCGCGGCGGAGCATTTCGCGGATAACGGTGCGGCCCAGAGGCTCATCGTCAATGATAACCACGCGAATTGATTTTGATTCAGTTGCCATTTCTGTTAACGGGGATTTCTATTGTCACCAACACTCCGCCGCTTGAAGAATGATCCAGCGCGAAGCTTTGCCATTCCCCATAAAGCTGGCGCAGTCGTTCCTTGGTATTTGATATGCCAACGCCGCCACGCGTGACCTGATTACCGTTGCGGGGCATCTGTAACCCAATGCCGTCGTCTTCTACCTGGACGCGCAAAATCTCGCCAGAACGCCGGGCACGGATTTGAATATGTCCAGTGCCTTTCCGCAGCAGCACGGTGTATTTGATCGAATTTTCCAGCAGTGGTTGCAGAATCAAATTCGGAACGCGCACATCCAGCGCTTCAGGATCAATGTCCATTGTCAGCTCCATGCGATCCTGAAACCGTATACGTTCGATTTCCAGATAACAGCGGAGAAATTCCATTTCCTGCCGCAGCGTTACTTCTTGTGCGCCAACGTTATCCAGCGTCATGCGCAGAAAATCCCCCAGCCGAGCCGTCATGCGGTTGGCGGCTTCGACATCGGTCATCTGCAAAGCTGAAATCGAATTCAGTGTATTGAACAAAAAGTGCGGATGCAGTTGCATCTTCAGCGCCAGCAATTGCGCCTGCGCCAATTGCGCTTCCAGTTGCGAGGCTCGTAGTTTGCCCGCCTGCGATTGTTCGTAATATTCAATGACATTGCTAACCAGCAAGAACGTGCCGTAACTCATCATTCCGGTTGGCAGATTGAACAGCAAATCCGAAGTGTACAAGTCCGTCAGCGAAGGCATTTTCCGGTAAACATCCACGTACAACAGCCAGCAAATTGGCAGGTAAACAATTCGGTGGGCAATCGCCAGCGCCACACCTGCAATCACGTGGATCGAAGCGTTTCGCAACCACGCAGCCCGCTCAAGCGGAAACCTTCGCGTGATCAGAAACACCACCGGAGCCAGTGCCGCCCACAAAACCCAATATGGAATCTCCCACACCAGCATCTGCAACAGTGTTGGCGGCGTGCTGAAAATCGCGACGTAATGATTGGAAAAGAAAAAGTAATTCAGCGTGAACGACAGCGCGATCAGCATCCAGCCTGCCGCAATGGAAATCCATAAGATTTTATGTCGCTGCCACATCAGTGTTTCTCGAAATTTCTATATCGGGGAAGTGAAATCAAACGCTTACTGTGGATTCAGGCTATGCCTGCGGAATCGAGTCGCCTAACCTCATCAAGGCGATCTGCTGGGAGCAATAGCCATTGTGTCATCGAGCGTACCTCGCCAACGCCAAACAATCCATAAAACCGCAAAGCCGGAGTGAGCACAGGCATTGGGGCAAGCTTCAACAACTTACGAACGTGTAGCGGTGTCAGTGATGCCTGCAACCAGAGGACCAACCTGTAGCGCCACCAGCCCAGGTGTTGCCGGTACTTTTCATAAAGCAACGCTGTATGCCGGCTAAAGGCAAGGTCGCGTTCCAGGTGAAGTTGCCGATCAAGTCGCCATTCCGCATAACTTTGGGGAAGCTCTTTCACGTTTAGTCCCAAGCCGACACGATAAAATACGTCGTATAAATCGTGTTTTTCCGCTGAGTTGAGCGGGCGGTGCAATAGTTCGTAAGCGCGCTCTGAATAATCAATCAGCATGTAAAGCACATCGCGATGTGCCCAATCCGGTATCTGTTGGTCGCGCCGTTGCTCCACCACAGAATGCGCTGCGTTGATACGGTGAAAAACTTTTTGCGCTGCTGTTTCGTCAGCAAAAACGATTTCTTGCCCATATCGTACAGTCGAGAACAATCGCCCAATTGGGTCACTGGGGATGCGGTTCGTGAAAAACAGCCAGTCCACGGCTCGGTTCAGAGCAAACTCTGCTGCGGCACCGGCAAAAACGAGCAGAATCGTATCGGAACAGCCCCAGATTGTGCGAACAATCGAATTGCGGTCAACAAAGTTTCTCATATCCCCTGTTAGGCAAAAGCGAAGTGGCTTACCTCTAAAAATGCGCCTTGGCAAGAATCTTTTTCAGTTCTTTGTAAAGCGATTGTCTGAGCTTAACTCTTTTTTCGCTATCGTTCTGCCAGGCTTTTAAATTCAGCACTTTGGTCACTCTCTCGCATGAAAATTGCAGGCAACGACTGATGTCGAGTTAATGGGCGGCGGGTTGTATTGAAGTCCTACAACAATCCCCGCTCTTTCATCACTACAAAAATCATTTACGCAGATAGCCAGCAGAATAGGAGAACCCATATGCAACGTCAATTTTCAATGCTCTTCATTTCGCTGTTGATTGCTGGGGCGCTAGTAGTTTTGCCTCCAACCGGCGCTGGTCGTATGCGCTTGCCCGAAGAATCTGCTCAACCTAGTGGTTGGTCGCTGCAGACCAGCGGGACAACAAACGAATTACGCTCGGTTCATTTCGTCAATGCGACTGAAGGGTGGGCGGCTGGGGCGAATGCAACGCTCTTACACACGACCAACGGCGGCACCGCTTGGACGCCATTCATCACCGGGGCCGAAGCCGCGCGTGGGTTCAACACCGTGCGGGCTGTGGATCAAAATACAATTTGGGCGGGCGGCACATCAGTCATTGTGCGAACAACGGACGCGGGGGCCAGTTGGGCGGTCGCGACTTTGCCCAATACAAATCAGATCTCGAACAATGTCTCCTACAACTCGTTCTTTCCGCTTTCTGCCACGTCCATCTGGACAGGGGGCGGAGGCGTTTCACAAACCACGGGCAATCCGGTTGGAACTGAGATTCTCTACGAACTAAACACCAACAACGTGTTAACCCTTCAAGCCAATATCGCTTTCAGCGTTGCTACCGGAGCTACGCGTCTTATCACTGACGTTTATTTTTTTAACACTTTCGTGGGATGGGCGATTGGGAATGCAGGCTTCATCGCCAAGACCGATCTCAATCAGACAAGCCCTTTCACCTTTCATAGCGTGACGACAACACAGCAACTCAATGCCATACGGATGCTCAATGCCAACACTGGTTGGATAGTTGGGAACGGCGGCGTCATCTTCAAAACAACCAACGGCGCTGTGTGGACGCCGCTAACCAGCGGCACGACGGCCAATCTGCGCGATGTATATTTCGTTGATGCCAATCGGGGCTGGGCAGTGGGCGATGGGGGCGTGATTCTGACGACTGGCGATGGTGGTGGCATTTGGACGCCAGAATTAAGCGGTGTGACGGCGGATTTGCGCGGCGTATTTTTCCCAAGCACAGGAGCGGGTTATGCCGTTGGTGCGAACGGAACAATCTTGAAGCGAACCGGAACGACCGGTGGCGCGCTCGTGACAACAGTTTCCGCAGCCAGCTTCACCGGCGGGTCGCTGGCACCTGACTCCATTGCCGCTGGCTTTGGCACTGCGCTGGCGACGACCACGGTGGCGGCGACTGGATTGCCTTTACCGGTCACGTTGGCTGGTACGACCGTCAAAGTGCGCGATAGCCTAGGTGTCGAACGCAGTGCGCCGCTGTTCTTCGTTTCGCCCACTCAGGTTAATTACCTGATTCCGACGGGAACTGCAGCGGGCACGGCCAACATCACCATTACCAACAGCTTGGGTGAGGCAAGTGGGACAACCTCGATTGCTGCGGTCGCGCCGGGGTTGTTTACCGCAAATTCCACCGGGACAGGTGTGGCGGCGGCCGTCGCGTTGCGCATACGGGGCGACGGGTCGCAAAGTTACGAACCTGTGTCTCGCTTTGACGCAACGTCGAACCGCTACGTTTCCGTGCCGATTGCTTTGGGGCCGCTAACCGATCAAGTCTTTCTGCTTTTATACGGTACGGGATTGCGCAATCGAATCACGCTCAATGGTGTGACAGCCACCATTGGCGGCACAAACTCCGAAGTCTCTTTCGCCGGAGCGCAGCCTGATTTCGTAGGACTGGATCAAGTTAACGTGAGAGTTGCGCGTAGCTTGGCCGGACGCGGAGACGTAGATGTTGTACTAACAGCAGACGGCAAGCCAGCCAACACTGTCCAAGTAAATATCGGGTCCGCATCGGGCGCGGCTGCACCTGTAATCTCCAATCTGACGCTCAACAATCCGACAATGAATGGCAATACAGCGACCATCAGTGGGCGTTTGGATTTCACCGACAGCGACGGCGACATTGCTTTCAACAGTAGCATTAACGACAGCGCTTATGTGCGCTTTATGGTTACTGTCGGCCAAAGTGGTTGCGCGGGAGGAGTGACAGGCTTTTTCCTGCATTTTCCCGGACAGACTTCCGGCACGATCAATTTTGGTGGCAGTTACACTTTCAGCAACCCGATCCTTCAACCCCTAAGCGTGCAAATCAGACTGGTTGATCTGGCAGGCAATGCCAGCAACACTTTGACCGCCAACGTCAATCAATGGTTTTGCGGCTTGCCAATGGAATTTGAGCAGCGGCGAGGACGGGATTGGGCGGATGAACCGGTATGGGCAGCTTGGATGCTCCACTCGCGGAGACGGGAATTGGCTGGTTGATTCACCAAATCAGCACTCAAGCCTGAGGCCTCAGACTTTGAAAAATCAGACCGAGGCTTGAGTGCTGAAATTAACCTGAAGTTTATTTGTCCGGCCAGACCGGCAATCGTCCAGCGCTCCAGGGAGCGCCAACGCTTTCCAATCCCTTTTCCAGCTTGGGCAAATCCACGTCCAACAAAGTCTTCAGCTTGGCCATTGCAACTTTGAAATCATCGGCGGCGATGGCGTACTGATCTTGTTGGGTTTGTGTTGGGCGCAGAGCCGACATGCGGATGCGCTGCGAAATGCCGCTGACGCGTTGGTTGATCGAAGGGGGCGGAATGTCCGTCAGGTCGCGGCCTCCGCGCAAAGCCTGCAATACATCATCGGCTTTGTCGTCAACGGCATTGACTTCGTTCAACAAGGTTTGGTTTGAGCCGGGAGCTTCCTGTGCAGCGCGTTTCATCAAACCAAGTTTTGTTTTGGCATTGGTTGCTGCATCGGTCGCTCCGGCAACAGCGCGTTGTAGTTTGATGACCTTGCGCTGGAACTCGGACAGAATCGTTCGATCCTGCGGAGTCATTTTTTCCGTGCCTTCGGCGACAACCGTGAAGCTTTGGGTGCCGGGCAGGGGAGTGATGACGCCGTTGATGCGCTTGGCCATCGTCACGGTGTATTTGCCAGGCATCGCTAGTTCGCCTTGGGGACCGAATCCGCCGAAGCCTCCACCGCCACCACCAAGTGCTTCTAGGTCAACTCCCGGAGGCAGTTGCGGCGCGGCTGCCACAATCGGAGGCGCATAGCGAAAATCCCAAACTACGCGCTGGATGCCAGGGAGAGCAGGAGCCGTCAAACGGCGAATCGCTTCGCCTTTGGCGTCGCTGATGGTGAACAGCAGCGCGGGCGCTTCTTCTTCCGCTTCGTCGCGCAGTTCTTGCCGAGTCGGATATTTGATCGGCTCGTTTTTACGCGTTGCTTCACGTTCGGCAGCTTGGCGAATTTGGCGCTTCGTACGAATCGGTTCTTTTAGGTAATAAGTGAATGTCGCGCCATAAGCCGGGTTCTGCGCCAGATACTGCGAAGCTCCCTGGCTGCCGACAGCGGCGGAAGAGCGGATATACATCAGCGCATCTTTCACCGGGAAAAGGTTAGACTCCTGAGCCAGCACTTCAGCTTTTACACTGCGCAAAGGCGAGTAATCGTCGAGCACGTAAAATCCTCGGCCAAATGTCGCCAGAACCAGGTCGTGTTCGCGTTTATGAATGACGATGTCGCGCACGGCGATGGTCGGCAAACCGCCTTTCAACTGAATCCATTTGGTGCCGCCATCCACGGTGAAAAAGACTCCAAATTCCGTGCCTATGAAAAGCATACTGGGATTGGTCGGGTCTTCAGCGATTGCGTACACCGAACCGCGTTCGGGCAGGTTGCCGTTGATCATCGTCCAGGTTTTTCCTGCATCAATGCTTTTCACCGGATACGGTTTGAAGTCACCGTTCTGGTGATTGTTGTACAGCGCGTACACGGTGTTTGCGTCATGCTGCGAAGCCAGCACGCGATGCACATAACAGCCTTCGGGAACTTCCAGAATCTTTTCGACTTTACGCCAGTTTTTGCCGCCGTCTTCTGTGATGTTCAGCAATCCATCGTCCGTGCCGACATAAATCAAACCTTCCTTTTTCGGAGATTCACTGATGGACGAAGCGTTGCCATACAACGCCGTGGATTGATGTTTGGCGACTGCATCTGGTCCCCAGATTTTGCCGAAGACTGGCAGCTTATCTCGATCCAATCCGCGCGAAAGATCGCCGCTGACAACTTTCCAGTCGTCGCCGCGGTTGTCGCTGCGGAATAGTCTGTGGCCCCCAAAGTACAGCCGTTTGCTATTGTGTGGGCTGATGATCAGCGGGGAATCCCAGTTGTAACGCTGTGATTCTTCGGCTTTGCCTGGGATGGGAACGATGCTGGTGCGTTCGCCAGTCAGCTTATTGAAACGCACCAAACCGCCGTTCTGGCTTTCGGCATAAATCGTATTCGGATCCTCCGGATCAACACGGGAAACAAATCCGTCTCCACCATTTGTTGTGAACCAATCGGAGTTTGGAATGCCGGCCGCGCTGCGCGTTTTGACTGGGCCGCCAAGAGAGTTGTTGTCCTGGGTTCCACCATAAACGTTGTAGAAAGGCGATTGCTGGTCAATGTCTACATCGTAGAACTGTGCGATGGGCAGGTTAGCTTTGAAATGCCAGTTCGATCCTTTGTCGTGGCTTTCGTACACACCGCCGTCACAGCCGACCAGCATGTAATTCGTATTGTTCGGATCAACCCATATGGCATGGTTGTCAACGTGTTTCAGTCGTTCGCCCAGCGGTCGCTGAGTTCTGCCGCCGTCGTCTGAAACCTGAAAGACAACGTTCGGAATGTAAATGCGATCCACGTTTTTCGGATCGGCAATGATCTGGCCGTAATACATGCCTTGTGCGATGGTGGGGCTTGTTCGTTCCCAGGTCGCGCCTTTGTCGCCGGAGCGGTAAATGCCGCTGCCTTGCGCGGCGGCTTCGACTGTGGCGTATACGACGTTGTTGTCCGCCGGAGAAATTGACAGGCCGATGCGGCCAAGGTCGCCTGCGGGCAATCCACCGCGAAGTTTTGTCCACGTAGCTCCGCCGTCTGTGGACTTGTGAATCGCGCTTTCGGGGCCACCGTTGATCAAGGTGTAAAAGTGGCGGCGGCGTTGCCAGCTGGCTGCGTAAACAATGTCGGGATTCGATGGATCAATTACTACATCGGTCACGCCAGTGTTTTCGCTGACGGTCAACACAGCTTTCCAGGTTTTGCCTCCGTCTGTGGTTTTGTACAAACCGCGATCTCCGCCCGCTGACCACAACGGCCCTTGAGCGGCGACGTAAACCGTCTTGCCGTCGCGCGGATCAATAGCGATCTTGCCAATGTGTTCGGATTTT